>JBBQYS010000131.1:0-8830 GCA_038208485.1 Chitinophagales bacterium | reverse complement strand
GCTTCTGAAAGCATTGTGGTCATTTTATTTCCTTTACCGTCATTTCCCTGAGCCATATAACCGCCCCGGCTGGTTTTTGTGATCACTGCATCCTTCATTTCAACATTCTTTTCCTTAGTTTTCATGCAATACGCTGTTAGTTTTTCTGCCATTGTCTTTTAATTTAATATTAATTAATCCGGGTTAAAAAAAAGTTATTTATGAGTACAAGCTAAGCATAAATTTATTATTAACAAAATATACTAAAGTTTACAAACTGGTTGGCCTTGCTGCAGTTTCAACTTATTACTTTATTAATTCCTACCTGTCCCACAATTCTTTAAAGATATTTGTCTTCTCCAATTCTTCCATATCACTTAGTTCCCACTCCAGGGCCTTGGTACTCTGCGAGATTTCCAACAGAGATACAATCAATGAAGCAAGCAAAGAAATGAGGCTAACTGCAAATATAAATGACCCAAATGCCCAGCCCGCATACACACTATACATAGTAACCACACAACACAAAAAACTAAACACACCCAATGTTTGCATTTGCCTCACCATGTTTATCCTGATCCTTAATATTTTAATTTGCTTTAGCAACAAAGGTTTCTTTTCTCCTTTCAGGTATTCATCATGGAGCTTCCTGATGAGATTGGCCAGGGCGAGATACCTGTTGGTGTAAGCCAACAGCAATAAACTGATGGCAGGAAAAAGTAAAGCTGGTGTATTGAAAGTTATTTCCATGATTCAAATGTAGTGGTTATGATAATTGTAGTATTGTTCTCCAGATATACAATCAAATAAAAAGCGCAACAGATTTTGTTGCGCCTTTTTACTTTTTATTTTTAGAACCAGCTGCTTTTCCATGCTTCACCTGCAGCAGGATCATTCTGTAATTTTCTACGTCTTCTTGCTACTTCATATCTATGCTTCAGAGAAGTAAAGATCATCAGGAAGATGAATATAAAGATCAATGGGGGAATACCCATAAAACTGATCCAGCGACCACCGAATATGCGTCGCATCGGGCGTTTCAGCCTTTCTGCAATCAGGTACATAGATGGTACAATGATCAAAGTCATGAAGAATGCAA
The DNA here is from genome assembly GCA_038208485.1 of Chitinophagales bacterium. Classification (GTDB taxonomy): domain Bacteria; phylum Bacteroidota; class Bacteroidia; order Chitinophagales; family Chitinophagaceae; genus Ferruginibacter. Next base: position 7,752 of record JBBQYS010000131.1, on the reverse strand, counting down.
AGGCAAGACCGAAGATGATCGTCCAGCTCAATGGTTTCCAGAATGCAACATTATCTCCACCAAAGAAAATATGTGGATTCAGTTCTGAGAACAATGTGATGAAGTTGATATTGAAACCAACAGCAATCGGTATAAAGCCAAGAATCGCTGCAAGTGCGGTAAGCAAAACCGGGATGATCCTGGTCTTTCCTGCCTGTACTACAGCCTCCCTGGTTTTGAACCCCCGTGAGCGAAGTTCGTCAGCAAATTCTACTACCAGGATTCCATTCTTTACCACAATACCCGCAAGCCCTACAACACCAAGACCCGTCATAAGAACAGATGCTTCCATTCCAAAAATGGAGAAGCCCAGCAGCACTCCAATCACACTAAAGATAATTTCTGTAAGAATGATGACAGGTTTGCTGATAGAATTAAATTGCAATACAAGCGTAAGCAGGATTAAACCAAGTGCTATCATCAATGCATTCAGCAGGAAAGCTCCGGTTTCTGCCTGCTGCTCACCCTCACCAGTTTGCTTAATAGTAACCCCTTCTCCTTTCTTTGTAAAGTCTTGTATATACCCGGCTAAAACCTGGTTCACCGCAGTAGCATTATATCCCTGGGTAGTCAATACATTACTCCGCAGCGTAATCACTCTTTTTTGATTTTTTCTTTTGATGCTACCAAAAGTACTTGTAGGTTCTACATTCACTACAGAACTGATTGGGATGCTTTTAACCGCTCCACCAGCCGCCATGTCACGGAAAGTAATATTCATATTCAGCAAATCACCCAGCGATTTCCTTTGTAGCTCTGCATTTCTCAGCTGAATTTTGTATTCATCTTTTCCTTCTTTGATCTTGGAGATCTCACGCCCAAACAAAGCAGTACGTATTTGTTGTCCTATCTGGGCCGTACTTATTCCGGCTATTAAAGCACGTTGCCTGTCGATGGTAAGTGTGATCTCCGGATTGTTCAGGTCCACATCCATCTTCAGTTCTTCCACACCAGGCACCTGTATACTATCAAGGTAGTTTTTCAGGTTGACGGATGTGCTCACCAGGTTATCAAAATCTTCGCTGCTCACTTCAATATTTACCGGAGGATCTGTTGGAGGTCCGCCGCTTTCCTGGGCTACCGTTATTTCTGCTCCCGGTATTCCTTCCATTTGGTTCCTGATCTTATCCAGGTATGGCTTCGTACTCTTTCCATGTCTTTTTTCATATTCCACAAATGAAACCTGAATCCGACCGAGCTCACTTCTTGTACTTCTATCTCCGCTTGATGGATCGCTTGCACCTACTGCCACATTGCTGATGATGCTTTCTACCAATGGATTTGTTTTGCCCTTGGCATAATCTATATCCAATACATTTTCTACTCTTTTCTCCAAAACCTGGGTGACAGAATCAGTATATTCTACATTTGTACCTGCCGGCAGTTTCATGTAAACATAAATCTGGTTTGGGTCACCTTTCGGAAAAAAGGCAATACCCACTCTCCCAGATTGCACAGAGATCATAAACACAAACACAGAAAGAAAAAGCAATCCTACAGTAGCAAGTAACAGATAAACCGGACGCCACCCCTTTAATGCCCAGCGTAACAAATCTTCGTAATGGCCCATAATCCATGGCAAAGCTTTATTCTGAAACTTATCAATAGCACCATGTATGAAATACCTGTATAACACCATCAGGATCATAAAAAAGATAAGCAGGTTTCCGGCAAAAGGAACACCTACCACATCAAGTATTATCCCTATAGCAATGCAAGCCCAGAACCATGGCTTCCTGAATATCGCAGATTTTCTTTCTTCTTCCTCCTCCGGGTGATTCATGAAATCTACGGCAAACACAGGGTTCATGATAAACGCTACGAAGAGCGAAGCCCCAAGCGTGAAGATGAGCATGGTAGGGAGGTAGACCATAAATCGCCCGATAATTCCCGGCCAGAAAAGCAGGGGAAAGAATGGGGCAAGTGTAGTGATCGTTCCTGCCAAAACCGGGACAAAGATTTCTCCTGCGGCCATCTTGGTAGCAATATCTGCCGGGATTTTCCCCTTGCCATCCACAAAGATTCTATGCGCATTTTCTATCACTACAATGGCATCATCTACAATAATACCCAGCCCAAACAGTAGGGCAAAAAGTACAATAAAGTTTAGTGTAACGTGTGTGCCAACTATAAGATCTGCCCCCGGCAATAATACAAAAGCCACGAACATACTTAGTGGAACACTAAGGGCAACGAAGAATGCATTCGTTAAACCCATGAAGAACATGAGCACAATAAGTACCAGTATAAATCCAATGACAATAGAGTTTACCAACTCATTGAAAGAAGCTTTTGTTTTAATGCTTTGGTCACCAGTCACCACTACATTCAAGTTGTTTGGGTAAATTACTCCTTTGGAATCTGCCACTACTTTTTGAACAGCGTCACTGGTTTCTATCAGGTTTTCTCCGCTACGTTTTATTATGTTTAGCGTTACCACATTCTTCCCATTCAGCCGGGCATAACTTTCTGCATCCCGTGCCGTGTCCTTAATGGTGGCAATGTCTTTCAGGTAAATGGGTGCACCACCGGTGTTGCGTACTATCACTTCAGAGATGTCATATTTGTCTTTGAACTGTCCTTTCACCTGCAGGTTTCTGTTCATATCCCCTACCTCCAGTAAGCCCCCGCTTATATCCAGGTTTTCCCTGGCTACTGCATTGGCAATGTCATCAAAAGTAACACCGGCACTTTGCATCCGGTAATTATCTACGTTGATCTGAAACTCTCTTTCCGGCGCACCTACAATATCTATCCTGTTCAGCTGACTGATCTCTTCCAGTTTGTCTTTGAGGTCATCAGCATATTTTTTCAGCGTGACCATACTGTAATCTCCACTGAGGTTTACATACATAATGGGTTGATCACTAAAGTTTACTTCGAGTGCAGTAGGTTCCTGGGTAAGATCGTTGGGCAAATCTTGTTTCGCTTTATCAATGGCGTCCCTAACTTTCTGCAAGGCCACATCAACTTTTACATCCGTATCAAATTCTACCTGGATGGCACTGAAATCCTGCTGGGAAGTACTGGTGAATTTTTTAATCTTCGCACCGGTAATTGCTTTGATCTGCTTTTCTATAGGTCTCGTTACCAGGTTTTCTATATCCTTTGGTGAATTTCCTACGTTAATGGTTTGTACATAAATCGTAGGAATTACAATATCAGGAAACTGCTCTTTGGGCAGCGTCACAAACTTGTAAATGCCCATCAGGGAGAAAACAAGAATGATAAAGTAAACAGGTATTTTATTATTTATAGCCCAGGAAGTTGGTTTAAACTCCTTGACCTTTTGTGTTACTGATTGTAAAGCCTTCATACAAATAATTTGTAGATAAATATTTAAATGATAATGATCATTCACCTTCAGGCAAACCAATTGAGTTTATCTGACTGATCAACAATCCCAAACTGCAGCCTACTGTGCAGTTTTAATGGACTGCCCTTCGTAAAGCCCTGTATAACCTTCAGTAATGATCTGCTCACCCGCACGCAATCCGCTTTTGATCTCAATCTTATCATTGTTGATCATACCAATTGTTACAGGACGTTTATGGGCGGTAAGTTTTCCGTTGTCATTTGTAGCTACCATTACAAATTTTCCATCCTGGTCATTCTGTAATATTTTCAACGGCACAGATAATGCATTTGAAGTTCCATAATCTTTGATCCGCAACAACGCTATTTGGTTTGGTTTTAAAATCGGATCTGAGGGAAGTTTTGCTTCGACTGTAAAACCACGATTAATCATATCTATAGAGGCTCCTACATAAGTTACTGTACTGTTATAAGTTTTGTTTATGTCCGGCATGCTGATCTGTACCTGGCTTCCCTTTTGCACTTGCCCCAGGTAGTTTTCCGGTATTGTACTTACTACTTTAAGGCTGCTGGTATTCACAATTTTTATTTGAGGACCGGCGGCAGTCATTCCTGTAAATATTTCGCCGGGGCGAATGTTTACCACATCAGCAACCCCGGTTACATCGCTATAAACATTTGCAGTTTTCATTTGTTCCTGCGCCAGTTTTACCTGCTCATTTATCAGCTGCAACTGATTCTCTAACGAAGTCACATTTGTTTTTGCCTGCAGCAATTGTACTTCTGTACCTATACCCTTTTCCCAAAGATTTTGTTGGCGTTGCTGTAGAGACTTCGCCAGACTTAGTTGTGTTTTTACTCCTGCAGATTGTTGTTGGGCTGCTGCCACTTGTTGCCTTTGAATTGCATTGTCGAGTGTAAGTAATAATTGTCCTTTTCTTACCCTGTCTCCCTGCTTCACTAAAACCTGCTTTACTTGTCCACCTCCGTTTCTTGGAGAGATGTAAGAACTATTCTCAGCATCTACTTTGCCTTGTAATTCTATAAAATGCTCAAATGGTCCTGCGCTAACCTGGGTATAAGCTACCAGCTTCACCTTTGATGGGTCAATTGCACCTTTATCTAGCTTATTTAATTCTTTCTCCAGGTTAGCTATCTGCGCATCCTTGGTTTTTTTCTCTTTCTTAAGTTTAGCCAATGCAGCTTTTTTATCATTAATGTTGGCTTCGCCTTCTTTCTTACTACCGCCGCAGGCTATGAAAAATACAGTCGTAGCCAGGAGAAAAAAATATTTTATGTTTCGATACATATGAATTGGGTTAACTATTGTTTTGATTTTTATTTTCAGGTAAAATTTTTATGGAGAAAGTTTTCCGGTCGCTTTCAGGTAATTGATTTTGGCTATTACACCATCGTACAAAGAGCTGTAATAATTATTCTGAGCAACTTTAAGTTCTGTTTGTGCCGTGTAAATTTCCTGGTTGCTTCCCAGGCCCTGTTCGTATTTAAGCTTAGTCGTGTTATATACTTCTTCAGCCAGTTGAACATTTTTTTCCTGGAAAGAAATTGTAGCAAGTGCTGAAGTAATATTTATAGTAGCCTGCTTCACATCATTATCTATGCTGGCTTTTAATTGCTCTATATTATTATTTGTTTTTTGCAGCTCCAGCCTGGCTCTTTCTATCCTTGCATTTTTTGCAAACCCTTCAAAGATGGGTACTGTAAGTCTTACGCCTATTATGCTTTGTGTAAAATATGGTTTGTTGGAATTGAAGAAATCAAATTGATTGCGCTGTGCAATTTTTGCATAATTTCCAAACAAGGCAAGCGTAGGTAATCTGCTCAGTTTGTACCGCTGCACATCAAACTCGTTTAATTGTTTTCCCAATTCTGCAGCCTGGAATTCTACCCTGTCATTGTAGTTATAACTATTGTCCATTACTCCGGCAGCAATCTTATCAGCACTAATGCTATCAGTTAATACAAGGCTATCCTGTTGAGGCATATTCATCAGGAATTTCAGCCCGGCATTGCCGGCATCCAGCTGATTTTGTAATTTGAATTTTTCAGTCTGCAGATTCGCCAGTTGTACGCTCACTTTATCTATATCAAGTTTTTCTGCAAAACCCTGTTTGTAAATTTCACGGGTATCTGCCAATAATTTTTCAAACCTGGTTATGTTGGCATCAATGCTACCAATTTGTTGCCGTCCCACTACCAACTGATAATATACTTTCTGCACATTTACATTGATCATTTCCTCCGTTACTTCTACTCGCTTGGAAAAGAGTTCGAGTGCAGCTCTACGGGCTTTCAGTCCTATAAAAACCTGTCCATCAAATAAAATCTGGGAAAGATCTATACCTGCATTGAAATTGTATTTTGTACCAAACTGTGCCTGTATCAACCCAAAGTCTGAGGGTGCGACGATGGGATTTCCATTACCATCTTTTACCCCTTCCTGTCCAAGCACTCCGTAGGTAGCCGCGGCTATAAAGTTTGGAAAACTCTGTACTGGCACATTTGGAAAATAATTAAGGGTGGTACTTCCAGAAATATTCGGAAGTGCCCTGGCTGTTATCTCCTTATTGGTTTGCTTTTGTATCTGCAAGTCTAGTAAAGCATTGCGCACCTGGACAGAATTCTTTTTTCCATAATCCACCGCCTGCTGTACGCTAAATTGATTTACCTGTGGTACCGGCTGCCCTGGAAGCTGTGCATATACATAGTTACTTAAAACTAACATTGCCAATACAGTCAAGTGTTTGATGGCTTTCTGCATATTATTTTTCATTGTGCTGGGTATATAAGAGGAGCAGGCCATTTCCGTACTGCTATTTATTTTTTAATTTTTTTTTATACATTTCTATTGTCTCGTAGCCTTTTTGCGTAACCAGCCCATAGAGAAAATGTATCATGATCTGTTCATTTACTTCTGCAAAATCTTTCTTGGTATTTTGATGAAAATTTGCCGTAAAATAAACGAACATAGTTTCTACTCTATACCTGGCCATAAGGTCAGCATCTACATCAGAACGATAAAGTTTTTCTTTTTTCCCCTGTATCAAATTGCCTCTAACTACATTGAATACATAATCCTGTTTGTGGTTGCTAACAATATTAAAAACACCCGGATGATATTTCTGCAGATCAAACATTAATGAATGATTCATGCTTTTGAACATTTTCGCTGCCATGTCTATTCCTAAAAATATTGCGTGAATGGCATTTTCTGCATTTTTTACATCTGCATCACAGATAGTTTCATTTGTTTTAATAAAGGTGGTGAACACCTCTTCCACCAGGGAGTTCTTGTCTTTGTAATATTGGTAAATGGTTTTTTTACTCATGCCCATTGCGGAGGCAATATCGTCCATACTCACACTACGGATCCCATAGGATAAAAGCAGTTCCCTGGCTGTGGAAAGTATTCTCTCTTTGTTATTTGTTTCTTCAGTCATCATGGAAGCGCAAAACTAAGAAAACTTTTTCTGTAACCAAAGTTTCCATCAATATTAATGATAAATTAATATTGAATGTTTCTTCCAGGTAAAATGTGCTACCCTGATGGATGAGAGAAAGTTTATCTTCGCTCCATAATTTATTTACATGCAAAAAAAGTTCGAATACGGTAAACTCCTGCAATATTTCTTACAAGGGATGCTCATTTTGGCTCCTATAGCCATTACATTTTATGCCATATTTTTTGTGGTCACAACCATAGACAGCTGGCTACCTATTTTCCGATTTAAAGATAATAATGGTATAGAGCATACACAGAACTACGGGCTTGGTTTCGTAGTCATCATTGTTCTTATATTAGTAATAGGGTATTTTTCCTCTTTTTTTATCACAGGACGCATAGTGAGTTTTGTAGATAAACTTCTTCAGAGAGCTCCGGGGCTGAAACATATCTACGGTACCACCCGTGATTTTTTTGAGGCATTCGCCGGAGATAAAAAGAAATTTACACATAATGTACTTGTAAATGTAGATTCAACCGATGTGTGGCGGCTAGGATTTATTACCAGGGAAGACATGGCAGATTTTGGATTGCCGGGCCATGTAGCTGTTTACGTACCGATGAGCTATTCCGTAGCCGGGATTGTATACCTGGTACCACCAGAAAAATTAAGATTGATCGAAAATATCAATAGTGCGCAGACCATGAAGTTTGCAGTTAGTGGAGGAGTAACTTCAATTTTAGACTCCGATGAAACGGAAACAGAAATTACACATCAGCCGCCGGGGGAAATAGAGGAGTTATAAGTGATGTGAATTCTTTGTCTTTAATCATTCAATTATATCCTGCTATAACCAATGATTTTTTTATTCAAAAAAAAAATGTGGTCCCGCCAAGAATCGAACTTGCCCGCCCGGATGAACTCCGTTCGGACG
>JBBQYS010000130.1:0-8862 GCA_038208485.1 Chitinophagales bacterium | reverse complement strand
TAGTAATAATAATTTTTGGCTTCAAATGTTTTTCTATCGTTCACATATTGAATACTAGGATCAAATGCACCTTTAGCCGACAGCAAATTTGCATTTGCTTTATCTACCTGTATAGACGCAATTTTTGCAACAGGATGGTGCTGTTTTACTTTCTGAATAAAGTCAGTCAATCCCAGGGTAAGTTCACCAGGGTTTTGTCCACAAACCAAATTTGACGTAAGAAATAAAATTGTGACTATTAAACTGTTCTTCATGCTATTTTTTCATTTGCTCTACTTTGTAAAAATCTGGTGGGAAACCATTGATTTGCCTCCAAAGTTCATAATATACCGGAACGTCTTTCAGCAAAGCAATACCCTGTGCACCTGTTCCCAGCCTAAGTAACTCAGGCCATTTTTTATCTGAGGTGTCTTCTGTAACCAGCACACGAAACTTTCCATTTGCGCTCACATTACTTTCCACGGCAGTGATTACTCCACCAAAAGTCCCGAAGCTGTTTTCCGGCCATCCGCTAAATACGATTGCAGGAATACCATCAAAAACAAACCTTACTTTTTGCCCCTTGTTTATCAGTAATAAGTCCATAGGATCTACAAATATTTCTACAGCATATTCTATATGATCGGGCACTATTTCACAGATCATGTCACCTTCCTTTACCATCTCTCCAATACCAGCTTTTTTTGCTTTTACTATCTGGCCACTCTGTGGTGCGGTAATGTAATACAGTTTATTTCTTTCGTCATAATTACTATAAACATTTTCTAGTTTACTGATTTCTGCCTGTGTAGATGCAGCATTAGAAATAGAACTGAATTTGTCCCCGCTGGCCTTAGAGATTTTATCAGCGTAATCCATTTGTACGACACCCTGCTCTATTTTTAGGTTAAGCAATTCCTGCCTGCTTTGCATCAGCTTGTTTTCTCCCCCCATTTTCTTGGCTATGGCATTTTGATAATTCGCCTGTTTTTTTTCGAAATTGATTAGTGATATCACTCCGCTGTCCCACATCGTTCTTCCGGCATCAATCTGTCGATCATATATGTTCAATTCATTGGAAAGCGCAATCAGGTCTAAACTGTCATTCCGTACTTTAAGTTTCTGCTGCTCTATTTTATTGTCTAAAGAAGCTCTCTTTAGCTTACTGCCCTGCGCTAAGACATTTTGTTGAACATCGGCTGTGTTGGCCTTGCTTTCGTATCCTGCTGCACTATTTCTTTTAGCTATGATCTGCTGCTGGGTTCTCAGCAATAGCTCCGGATCAAAATATTCTACTTTTATTTCTCCCAGCTGCATAATGGTATCCCCTGCCTTTACATAATCTCCTTCTTTTACGTACCAGTTTACCACCTTTCCGGGTATTACTGTATTTATCTCCTGTGGCCTTTGCTCTTGTTGTATGGTTGTTACATTTCCCTTTGCCTTAATATTCTGCGTCCATGGTAGAAAAAGTAAACCAAACAAGCAAATGACAATACCCCAGCGCCAAAGCCATTTTTTTCTGGTAAGATTGATCCTATAGATGTTATTGAACGAATTCGCTTCTCCATCAGTAATTGGCTTACTAAGATCCTTGAATAAATATTTGTAATTGCTCTTCATTATTTGATTATTTTTTCTTTCTGTTTTTTATCAATTATCAGAAATTATTTATTTTATTTTGGTGGAGGCTCCATCATCCAGGAGAATCACCTGGTCTGCTATTTCCTCCCACCCAGACTTTTCTGTCGTAATCACTGTGGTAATTCCCAGGCTTTTGATATAGTCCATAAGCTGAGTAGCTTTTTCGCTTTCAAGGTGTTTAAATGGAGATTCCAGCAGCAGCAATGATGGCTTACTTACTAAGGCCCTCATGAGAAGTATCTGATGTTTTACCGCTGACCTGAGCCGGGTGCCTGTTGGGTCAATGGCTGTATCAAAACCCTTTTTTTCATGTGCAATAAAATGCTCCAGGCCCAATAACCTGGAGAGAGAAACAATTTCACTCATAGGAATCTGTGTGTGCCCCATAGTAATGTTATCCAATAGTGTTCCCTCAAAAATATCCTGCTGCTGCAGGAGAATACCGGTTGAACTTCGCAGGCTGTTTATATCATAATTTCCGATGGGAATATTATTGATATTAATACTTCCCGAAAAATTATTATAGCCTCCTGATAGCAGTCTCAGCAGGGAAGATTTACCGGACCCTGAACCACCACGTATCACCACTATAGAACCATCAGGTACATCAATATATACATTCCGCAAAGCTTTAATACCATCAGGGTAAGTGTACGATACGTCATTAAATGTGATGCTGCTTCCATCTGATTTTTTATACTCCAGGTTGCCACTTTCCTCAATATCCCGGTCTACGATCTTGCTAAGTTTTTCCAGGGAAGTAAGGCAGGAGTATACATTATCCATGTTTGCAATAAGCTTTTCTATAGAACTTACTATAAGAATGATTACAATATCTGCGGCTATAAACTGCCCGACGTTTATCTGCTGCTCCAGCAATAAGTAGGTGCCAACGATGAGCATCGCTGAGATGATCAGGACTTTAAAAGCAACAAGGCTTTTAAACTGAGTCTCTAATATTCTAAAATGCGAAGTTCTCTGTTTCAGGTAAGTGGTAAGTATGCTATCTGTTTTCTTTATATGAAGGTCAGTTCCTTTATTATATTTGAAGGTGTGAATCCCCCTGGCAACTTCCTGCAGCCAGCCTGCAATCTCATATTTCCTTTCACTGGCAGCCATACTTGTAGCAAAACCTTCATTGGAAGTAACCCTAAGAATGATGACGAGTACTATCAACACAATAGCACCAAAAGCTATAAACACCGGGTGGTAAAATGCAATTAAAATAAGACCAAGCAAGATTTGCATAACTGCCGTAGGAAGATCTAACAACATCTTTTCTATACTCTTGGATAGATTTATAATGTCAAAAAAACGGTTCACCAGTTCCGGGAGAAAATAATCATCTACTTTCTCCAGCTGAATTTTTGGAACAGTATCAACACATTCCAGGGAATATCGGGTAAATATTTTCTGCCTGATCCGCTCTACAACCTGTATTTGTTTCAACTGTATAACCCCGTTTGTAGCCACAGCCAATATTACCAGGGTGATCAGAACTACAATGGATGTAGAAAGTTGTGCTGCCATTACAAAACTAATGATCGTTTGTATGCCTAAAGGTAAAATAAGGCTGATGATTCCTGCGACGATGGCAAAGAAGTAGATCGTTCCCACATCTCTTCTGTCTAAAATGATCAACCTGTTCATTTTCCTTAATGCATCTCCCAGTCCTGAAGTTTTAGTCATTTAGTTTACTCATTTAAGTGGCAAAGCTAATGAAACTATTTTAAATAATAGCAATACTATCACAAATGATATTATTATCTTCTTTTAAGATATTTTTACTATTTTTGATTCTACAAAAAAATTACATGAATATTAATTTTAAGGTAACGATGAGCGATAAGCTTTACCTGCGTGATCCTGAAGGAACGGAGATTGGCAAGCAGATCATCAAAGCAGGCGTAAAGATGATCTCAGAAATGGGGTACGAAAATTTCACTTTCAGGAAGCTGGCTGTAGAGATGGGTAGTACCGAAGCCACTATTTATCGTTATTTTGAAAACAAACACAAACTGCTGATCTATATAGTTGATTGGTACTGGTCGTTCATGGAATTCCAGGTAGTTTTTCAGTTGCAGAATCTCACCGATTCAGCGGAAAAAATCAAAAAAGTTATAGACATACTGGTATGGGAAGACAATGTCGGAATAGGCTTTAGCGAGATGGATGTAAATGCTCTTTACTACATTGCCATTACAGAAAGCAATAAAACATACTTGAGTAAAGATGTAGATGAGAACAACAAAGATTTTTTATTTAAACCCTTTAAGGACCTTTGTAGCAGGATAGCCGAACTTTTTACCGAGTACAATAAAAAATATCCTTACCCCGCTACCCTTGCGAGTACGCTGGTAGAAACTTCTCATTTTCAATATTTCTTTATGCATCATCTGCCAAAGCTCTGCGATTTCAGTAAAACTAAAAGTCCTAAAGACCTGGAGAAATATTTAGAGCATTTGGTGTTTTCTGCGCTGAATGCGTAGGTGCAGGAATACGAATATTTTACGATAATTACAGTGACTTTAAAAGCACTTAGAATTATTGGGCTGATAACGGTGTACTGATGTCAACAACATTTTTCAAGCTACCGTCACCCTGTTTTTTCCAGATACTAACCGCTTTATTATTTTCCGTCACAGACTTACCCGTAGAATCCTGGTAAATTACCTGTGAGTTTTCAATCAGGTAAGCCATGTCGCCACTTTCTGCAACCTCTACTTTTAATGGTTGCCATTTTATTTGAAAACCAGGCATCTTAAAACTTTCTTCTACCATCTTTCTAATATTTTCTTTTCCCTCTAGTACAGGCTGCCCTGCTGACATTATTATGGCATCATCTGCCCAATATCCAACAGTTTTATTTACGTCTCCCTGGGAAGCATATCCAGACCATTCTCTACTCGTTTGCATTAGTTTTTCACCTTCTGCTTTTTTATCTATGCCAGATTGCTTACAACCTACGATAATAACCAGCGAAATAATAGTAATGAAATTTCATGATAATTTCTTTTTAGATGAACAGGTAAAATGAGGCATTTTATCCGTTTATGCAAGCTGATAAATGATTAGAATTAACCATGAACTTAACAACACCAAAAGAGATGACTTCTGTTATACAAAATAAAGGACAACTTGCCTGTCTAAATAATTCACCCAACGGCTGAAAAAACAGTCTTTTTTAAATCCAATCCAATTCCTTCACAGTCATGTCACTTTCTACTGTTCCGGTGTGCTGCGTAGCTTTGGGCTCAAACAATAAATTAAAAACGACCTCTCCGTTGGTATGCGGCCTGTGCTCTACCCCTTTGGGCACAATTAATATTTCTCCTTCCTTTACTTCTACAGTTCTGCCATCCCGGAAATCCATTAAAAGCGTGCCTTTAAACACCATAAAAAGTTCATCTTCATTTTCGTGGCTATGCCATACAAACTCATCTTTTAGTTTGCAGAGTTTTACATATTGTCCGTTGAGCTCTCCGATGATGTGTGGCGTCCACTGTTTGTCAAACAGGGAAAATTTTTCGTTGATGTTGATGGGTTGGATGGGTTGCATTGATTTTATGTTTGGAACAAAATACGAAACTTAGAAATTAAATATTGGGAAAGTAAATGGTTGGATACTGCGCTGAATTTGTATTATTGGTGGAAAGCACTAATCAAGGACGCTACCAGGAAGATTGCAGCTTAGGATTTATATGGATATATTAAATATTAGGTACAATCTTATGCTACGTTTTGATCAAGTGTCTTTATTGCTTTAAGAATTGAATGCTTGGAAATTGATTCTTCTTCAATATCAAAATCGTCTTGTAACCCAAGCCAAAATTTAGCAGAGTTGCCAAAATACTTACTCAGCCGGAATGCAGTATCTGCAGTGATTCTGCGGTTTCCTTTTGTTATTTCAGAAATTCTTGTCTGTGGAATTCCTATATCTTTTGAAGCTTGTAAGCTGTGATATTTAAGGGAACAAGAAATTCTTCAGTGAGAATTTCTCCGGGATGAATATTATTTAATTTAGCCATTGCATAAGTTTTTAATGATAATTATGATCGCAACATTAGAACCATATTTGGCATCTTTTTTAAAACGAAGAATAAAACAGTTTACTTTTTGGCATAACGTTTAGCCCTTACTTTGTCTACAATTTTTGTGATTGCATCTATGTCCAGAGCATTTGAGGAATTGCTTCTCATTTTCTGAAGATATGTTTTCAATGCTGAAACAGGTTCATTACTTACCTTAATAAGTTTCAAGTCATGCATGTTTTTTAAAAGCTGAAAAGCCCGGGGATTCAGTATTTGTATTTTTAAACCTCCATCATCAAATGTAAGATTTTTTGTGAAGGCACAGATACGCTTTCACTGCTGGCTTAGAAGGATAGTTGCACTAAGGGGCGGAGGTATCTTCATCTAGAGATTTGAACAGTAATTACTGCCCGGTTAGTAGGGCAAGGAATGGAATTGATTGTTTCGTGTGCTACGAAGCAATGCGAGGGTGGGTCAACATCCCAGAATAACCCAGGAAAAAACGTACATACCTAACTTAAAAACCAGGTGGGTCAACTTCCCAGAATAGTGGATTAACATGAAACAGAATCACTAAAGTTCCCAAAAAGGATTTTGGGTGTATACTTTATCAGCCCGCAAGGTGCGGCGGAATCTCATTCCTGGCAGAAAGTCTAAAAGATTTTTAAACCTTCATTTAAAGTATTGCAGGTCTACATTCTCAGTTTTCTTTGGCCACAAAGCCATTTCAGAGATCTCTTTTGGACAGAGTAAATGCAGGTCGTGCTTTTTTTCCAGCAATTGTGGGTTCTCACTTTGTATGGCAGCAAAAACTTTCTCCCGTATCTCTTCAGAGTTTAATGGAGTTTCTATATAGTCCTTTCCCAGGCCTGTAAAATTTTCTTTTACATACCTGCCCGCATGCACCACCTGGTGTGAGAGCATAATTACCAGGTCGTAAGGCCGTAAAGGCGGGTAGACAGAGCCGTCTCCTAAAATGTTCAAATAAGTCATGTTCTAGCAGTTAAAGGATGGATAATGACAGAAACGTAGATTTAAAGAGTAACATAGAATATTGATTATCTAATTTAAACTCTTTACCAGATACTTGTTACATTAATCACAATGTATTTTTCAAAACCCAACATTTTATAGTCTTCTATGACAGCGCTACTTTATAAACTTCTACAAAAAACGCCAAACTGCCCGTTTTTGCTAAAGTTTCCTGAATTAGAACAATAGAAAATCCCCTGCAGTTTTTGCAAGCAGGGGATTAAATAAATAGATATGTTTAGGAGTAAGTAGAATATTCACGTAGTCCTGGAAAAAACACCGGATAGTTATTAGCAAATCCACTAAGTGTTATTTACCTCTGCAAGGAAAGTTGAAATTTTTTTAATTTTTGTCTGCCCAAACTTTTTTAGTTCAAGCAGATCTTTATCTCCGGTAAGTAGATAATCAGCTTTGCCATCTTTAGCGAGTGCGGGTAAAAAATTATCATTAGGATCTCTGCAAACAGAAACGATAGAAAGAACTTCTATTAAATCCACAAACGGATCAAATGTAATAAGCATTTTTTCAAATGCATTTGCCCCAAAATACTTTTTTAAGTTTCGGCTTTGCTATAGTTTGTTGAATTTCTGGAATTAATTCTGTTCTAAATAATAGACTTGCTTTTTCTGAAAACAATAAATCATCAAGATGGTTTTGATTGTTCGAAACTATAAAACTAATCCAAAGAGTAGTGTCTATGATAAGTTTGAGCGATTTACTTTTTAGCATTACGTTAAGCTCTTACGTCATCTACAATTTTGGTGATTTCATCCAAATCAGGAGCGGTTGAGGAATTGCTTCTCATTTTTTCCAGGTAGGTTTTCAATGTTGAAGCAGGATCGTCACTTACTTTAATTAGTTTCAAGTCCTGCATTCCTTTTATAAGTTGTAAAGCTTTAGGATTCAGTATTTCTATTTTTAATACTTCCATAATCAAATTTAAAATTTTTTCATCATCGTTGGTCACCTCCTCTTCAATCATATGCTATCCGTAGCATGTTGGGTGGTGTAGAAAAAAATATATTTGACAATATTTGATTTTTTAAGACGACCGAACAGCTTCTTCAATTGGAACCTCCCCTGCTAATATTTCAAACACCTCGTTGTGCCTCACATTATCTTCCAACACTGCCACCAGTGTTTTGGCTACGTCTGCTCTTGTAATACTTCCCTCATTCTCTAATTTTTCTTCCAGTATTATTTTGCCCGTACCTGCATCATCCGTTAGTGAGCCGGGTCTTACGATCGTATAATTGAGGCCGCTATCTTTTAGGTAATCATCCGCATGTTTTTTTGCTCTTAAATAATCTTCCAGTTCCTCACTCGTAGAAGGATTGTCTGCACCCATGGCGCTGAGCATTACAAATTTTTTTACACCGGCAGCTTTTGCTGCATCTATGAGTCGCTTTGCCCCTTCCTGGTCTACACCTACCACATCTTCTCCCCCGGAGCCGGCAGCAAAAATTACTTTATCTATATTTTTTACTGCATCGCTGACATCCTTTTCCAGGTCTGCGAGTACCACGGTGACATCATCTTTTTCAAAACGCTCTTTTTGCTCCTGCTCTCTTACCATTGCAACAGCCTTATAATTTTCTGCAGCTTTTAATAGATCAATAATGATTCTTCCCGTCGTGCCGTTTGCACCAGCTACGAGGATGTTTTCCTTTTCGTTGTTCATGATTTTAATGTTTTGTAGGATAATATAAGGAAAAATATTTTTGTGAGAGGTGAGCTTTTGGATTTGGGAAAGGTAGATTTCGATGAAAGTGTGGTTAAGGTTTATCGCTGTTGGTCAAAAGACCAGACAGAGATGTAGGGAGGTGGAGTGAGTGGAAGTTGGATTACATAATAATCATGTCGATACGAAAATAACAACAAGGGCGAACAATACCGACAACAGCAAAGCAAACTTATTGGAAAAACTAACATCGCCCCACCCTCGTACTCCCGCCCACCGGCTGCCCGATAGCAATGGAACAACTGCAGCGCAGCGGAAGGCGTGGAATGGATAGCGGGGACTGAAGCTGTCCAGTGAAATATGGCTGACTGCCCCAAATCCCCATAAATATTTTTTAGTTCAGGTTCCTGAAATCTACCGGCACTAGCTTGCTTACACCCGCTTCCTGCATGGTCACGCCATAGATAACGTCTACGGCGCTCATGGTCATTTTGT
>JBBQYS010000129.1:0-8877 GCA_038208485.1 Chitinophagales bacterium | reverse complement strand
TATAGCAAGATGTACATCTCCTGTATTGATCTGTTTGTAGGCTATCAGTTCAAAATTGCCATATTTAGTAGGCATCTGCACGGCTACTTCTTTTTCTATCAGGGATTCTGTTTGCAGGCGATAAGCTATCAGGTCTTTTATAGAAACAATCTTCAGGTTCCACTTCTCAGCTATTTTTCTAAGATCCGGCAGCCTGGCCATGCTGCCATCTTCGTTCATGATTTCTACCAATACACCTGCTGGCGGCATACCGGCAAGTCTTGCCAGGTCGATGGTAGCTTCAGTATGCCCGGCCCGGCGAAGTACCCCACCCTTCTTAGCTTTCAGCGGAAAAATATGTCCCGGCCTGCCAAAATCTTCAGCACGGGTTGCAGGATCAATGAGTGCTTTTATAGTACATGACCTGTCATAAGCAGAAATTCCGGTAGTGCATCCCTTACCGATCAGGTCTATACTTACAGTAAAAGCAGTTTCGTGGAGGGAAGTATTGGAGAGCACCATTGGCTGTAGATCTAATTCCTTGCAGCGCTCCTCTGTAACTGCTGCGCAAATAAGCCCACGGCCGTGGATACTCATGAAATTAATTAGTTCGGGGGTAGCATTTTCTGCTGCAGTAATAAAATCGCCTTCATTTTCCCTATCCTCATCATCTACTACTATTACTAGTTTACCATTCTTTATATCTTCTATGGCCTCAGGAATCGTGTTCAGCATATGTGTAAAATTTAAAATTTATTATGTACAAAGGTACAAGGTTTCAGATTGGTTATTAAAAAGCTAATTACAGCTGAAGCCTGAGAACTACAGACTTCATTAACATTAAGGACAACATTTTGTTAATATAAATAAAAGCTACTTCAGGTTTTATTTAGTTTCTTTGCCGTTCAAAACTGAACTATATGCAAATGAAAAAACTTTTTACACTCTTTTTGGTGCTGTTAATGGCGCCAATGCTGATGAAAGCACAGGTAACTACAAGTAATATTACTGGTGTAGTTATTAACGACAAAAATGAAGGACTTGAAGGTGCAACAGTTAAAGCAACCAACACCTCTACAGGGTTTGTAAGATTGACAAAAACCAGATCGAATGGTCGTTATGATCTTACCAATTTGAATCCTGGAGGTCCTTACACCATTGAAGTGACCTTTATAGGTCAAACTATTAAATCAAAATCCAACATCAACTTACAATTGGGTACTACCGAAAGCATTGATTTTTACGCTGAAGGAAATACTACACAACTTGAAAGTGTGATAGTGACAGGAGGAAAACAAGGTAGAACAATCAAAACGGGTACATCTACCAATTTTGGGGAAAGACAAATAACTACAGTGCCAAATATTAGTCGTAGTATCAGTAACTTAACTACACTTACTCCTCAAGCAGGTGGTGGTAATAGTTTTGCAGGTAGAGATGGCCGATACAATAACATTCAAATAGATGGTGCTGCATTTAATAACAACTTCGGATTAAGCAACAACCCCCTTCCTGGCGGAGCAGTTTCCCCAATTTCTCTCGATGCAATTGATGAAATCACAGTAAGTGTGAGCCCATTCGATGTTAGACAAGCAAACTTTACAGGTGCAGGTATCAGTGCTACTACAAGAAGAGGTACAAACAAATTTTCTGGTAGTATTTATGGGTACTATAGAGACGAAGGTTTTATTGGAAGAAAAGCTAATGATAAAGACATTCCAACACTTGTTAAATCAAGCTCTAAAACTTATGGTGCAAGAGTAGGTGGACCAATCATTAAGAACAAACTGTTTTTCTTTATAAATGCTGAGAAGGTAACTGTAGATCAACCGGGTGTAAACTGGAAAGCCTCTCGACCGGGTGTCGCTACAGATGCAAACACCTCAAGAACCCTTGCTAGTGACCTGGATGCAGTAAGCAGTTACCTCCAAACTAAATATGGTTATTCAACAGGCCCTTACGAAAATTTAGGAAACTTCTTAACTGAAAATCAAAAAGTGCTTGCTCGCTTAGATTGGAATATCAGCAACAAACATTCTGCAAGTTTCAGGTATAACTATTCTCAAACTGATGATGACCAGTTACTGAATGGAACAAGTGCTCCGAACCCAAGATCTTCGAGTAATAGATGGAGTCGAAATAGTATGAGTTACGAAAATTCTAACTATGCTAACACTAATATTCTTTCTTCTTATGCATTTGAATTAAAAAGCAATTTTAATAATAGACTTTCTAATCAGTTCCTTGCAACTTATACAGAAGCAAATGATCCTAAACGTAGTTCTAAATCAGATATATTTCCTTTCATAGATATTCAGGAAGGTGGGGATAGCTACATTTCTGCAGGTTATGAATTATTTTCTTTTGGAAATAACGTACAAAACAACACCCTTACTTTCAATGATAACCTGACCTATATCATAGGAAAGAATAATATCACTGCTGGAGTTAGCTATGAAAATATATATGTTAAAAACCAATTTCTTCGGTATGGTACAAGTTATTACAGATTCAAATCTGTAAATGATTTTCTTACAAACCAAGCTCCTACCGCATTTGGTCTTACTTATCCCTATGCAGGGCAAAAACCTTTCGTAGAATTAGATTTTGGTCAGGCAAGTGTATATGCACAAGACGAGATTAGTGTTAACAACAAATTGAAAGTAGTAGCAGGTCTGCGAGTGGATAGACCGTTATTCCAGAATGAATTAACTTCCAACCCTGCAATTTCTGCCCTCACTTTCCAGGACCTTAACGGTAATCCACTAAAATTGAATGTTGGTCAATGGCCTAAAGAGCGTACTTATTTCAGTCCACGTCTTGGGGTAAATTATGATGTTTATGGCAATAAGGATCTTGTAATTAGAGGTGGTGCAGGAATTTTCACCGGCCGTTTCCCATTTGTGTGGTTCACAAACCAACCTAGTAATAGTGGAGTTATTCAAAATACGGTAGAAAGAATTACTAATTTAGGCGGATTCCTATTCAATCCAGATCCAAATGCATACAAAGACAGTTTTCCTTCTGCACCAGGTACAACATCTCCTGGTTCTATCGCAATAGTAGATCGTGATTTCAAAATGCCTCAGGTATTTCGTTTTAGTGCAGCTATTGACAAAAAGTTAAGTGAAAGCTGGACACTAACCTTAGAAGGTATATATAACAGAGATATTAATGCTCTTTTGCAATATAATGCAAACCAAAAAAGCGCAATTGGCACTACTGCAGGAGCAGGGGGAAGACCATTATTTGGCAACACGAATGCTACCCGTAGAATAAATACCTCTATTTCTGAAGCAATGGTACTTACAAATACTAATCAGGGAGGAGCAGGTATAATTACTGCTCAACTTGCGAAACGTTTCAATAAAAACTGGGATTTCCTCGTTGCTTACACACATACTGAAGCTTTTGATGTTAGTGGTAACCCTGGTTCTCAGGCAGCAAGTGCCTGGAGTAATATTCAAAGCGTAAACGGTAATAATAACCTTGGTTTGTCTAACAATGATTTCGCCACTCCAAATAGAGTAGTTGCATACGGATCATATAAGATCAATTACGCTAAATATCTCGCTACTACCCTTGCTTTGGTGTATACAGGATATGAGCAAAATCGTTTCAGTTACAGGTATTCTAATGATTACAACCAAGATGGCCTTGGTAGCAATGACCTCATTTATATACCAAATAATCCGAGCGAAATTAAATTCGCTCAAAATGGTGCATTTACACCTCAACAACAAAGCGATGCTTTCTTCGCTTATATAGCACAAGACAAATACTTAAGTAAACATCAGGGGCAGTTTGCCGAAAGAAATGGTGCGAAACTACCTTGGTTTAGCAATCTTGATTTCAGGTTGTTACAGGATATCCTTCCGGTGGCAAATAAAAGAAATTATGGCCTTCAGTTTAGCATGGAGATAGAAAACTTTACTAATCTGATCAGCAGCAATTGGGGGGTTACCAGAAGGACAACAATAAACAATGCAGCACCTCTTGCAGTAGCTACTGCTCCTACTGCAACAAATCCGGCTACTTACAGATTGAATTTGGTAAACGGTCAATTACCAACTAAAACATTTGAAGGAGTTATTACTGCAGCTAATACCTGGAGAATGAACTTAGGTTTGAGACTTAATTTTTAATTATTAAAAAACTATAAATATGCGAATAAAAACATTTTCCTTCAGTCTCACAGTAATCTTAGCAACCATAACTTTTCTCCTAGTAGGTTGTAAAAAAGATAACTTCACAAATGAGAATGATATTAGTTCTGCAAAGACAGATAAGATTTTTAAAGAAATTGCTTTTCCTAACGAGAAAGGGATAATAAGTGAAATCAATTTCAACGGCCAAAAAATACAAGCAGAATATAAAAATGGTTACTATATTATTGAAGGAGATTTGGCATTTACTAAAAGAGATCTTGAAAACTATAATGCAGGTAATAACATGCTTTCTAGCAGAACATATAAAAATGTCCAAGCAAATCTATGGCCTTCAGGAAAAGTATACTATACGATAGATAACTCATTCTCTAGTCAGGAAATGAATGAAATCACAAGTGCCATTCAAACAGCAACAAATTCCACTAACTCTTTGCAATTTATCCCAAGAACCTCTCAGACAAATTATATTTCAATTATTAAAGGGGCTGTTAACAGTGGTCTGTTTTCTGATTTTATTGGTATGAAAGGAGGTGCCCAAATAATTAATCTGGAAACCAATTCATTTAATGAAGGATCAGTATTACATGAAATTGGACACGCAATAGGTTTATATCACGAACAATCCAGAAGTGATAGAGACCTTTCGGTAAACATTCTTTGGGCCAATATACTTAACGGAAGGTCCCATAATTTTATGACATATAATCAGCTAAACCAGCCAGGAAATCAACTAGGCACGTTTGATTTTAGCTCAATTATGCTTTATGGACCCTTCTTCTTCTCTAGTAATGGCCAACCTACGATTACAAGACTAGACGGTAGTATTTACACTTCTAATCGAGACTTTTACTCTGCAGGAGATATTGAAACAATACAATTCTTATATGGAGCAGCACCTTTTGCGAAATTAACGAGAACTTTAGTTTATGAAGAATATGAACCCGACGATAGAATTGAAACATACACATACAATGTAGAATTTTTTGCAGATGTTTTCTGTACTATACCTACCAACTTAACAAGTGATAGAGAAGTGACAGTCGATTTTTTTGAAACTTATTACCAAGGTCTTAATTACCAAACTTCAAATCACTCTTATACAACAACGTTTGTGGCAGGTACAAATAACTATATTTTAGCGGAGAATGTTAATACTTATGAGAGGCATTATGATTATGGAAATATTATTTATGGATATGATAGGAACTATGTTATAAGAGCAAATTTTGTTAGACCATAAATCACAAATCTGTATTTATTTTAAAAAAGCCTACAAGTTTTTGCAGGCTTTTTTTTATTTTGGAGGTAAATGGTTTAAAGCCTTATATTTGCACTCCGAAAAAAGAATGGCTGCGTAGCTCAACTGAATAGAGCATCTCACTACGGATGAGAAGGTTTTAGGTTTGAATCCTAACGCGGTCACAAGAGAGAAACCATCTTAGCAATAAGGTGGTTTTTTATTTTCAAACAACCATTCTTTAGATAATGACCTTCTGCACCTCCATACTTTATTCTGACAAACTCACGGGTTATTATATCGGTTATACAAGTCTCACTCCCCAAGAACGTTTAAGCCAACATCTTAAAGAACATAGTGGTCATACTAATAAGGCTAAAGACTGGATGCTTGTGCATACTGAGTACTTTGATTTGAAATCTGATGCAATGGCCAGGGAAACAACTCAAGGGTTGGAAAAGTAAAGAGAGAATAAAACAACTAATTGAACATACTAGTGCTTCATAGAACATCCCGACTAATGAGTCGGGAAGGTTTTAGATGGTCACTAAAAAGCCCCAGTTTTACCGGGGCTTTTGCATTTTCACGAACAGCGTAATCCCGATTGTATCGGGAAGCTAACTATTGATGAGTAGGTTTTAGGTTTGAATCCTAACGCGGTCACCAGAACAAATGGGAACCTTTAAAGACCTAAACCTTAACTTCACTTTCTTAATGCTGGAAAATATTCTCTTCAAATCTATCCTTACTGGAAAATATTCGTCAGTGCAGCCTTAAATATTCTCCTTAGTGGAAAATTTTAGACAGACAGCCTGTACCAAATTATTATTATATTGGAAATAATTATCTAAAATTACGATTATAATGGAAAATATTTGCTAATTTGGCACCTTATTTCGATTATAATGGAAAATATTTTACCGATACACCTTCAGGAAGTAGTCTTTTCCTCAAGTGACTCTGCAATAAGCAAACAAATTTCCAAACTGGAAAAAGCTGGCAAGCTCAGAAAGATTGCTGCCCGTATTTATTCGCCCAATTTTACCGACAATCCGGAGACCATTGTAAGGCGAAATCTTTTTGCCATCCTCGGCAAACTCTATCCCGGTTCAATGCTCAGCCACCGGTCGGCATTGGAGTTTAAACCAACATCAGCAGGGCATATTTTTCTTACTTACACGTACACTAAAAAAATAAGCCTGCCGGGCATCACACTACGCTTAATGGAAGGGCAGGGCCCAATAGCAGGCGATAATCCATTTTCCGGCGAACTATATGCGGCTCAATTAGAAAGGGCTCTACTGGAAAATATGCAGGTATCCCGGCAGCCCGGCCCGGAATCAAAAAACATTACTTTGCCCGAACTGGAAGAGCGGCTGGAACAGGTAATAAGGGTAAAAGGTGAAGCTGGCTTAAATGAACTGAGGGATAAGGCAAGGACAATAGCTGAAAAGCTGGGAATGCAAACCGAGTGTATAAAATTGAATAAACTCATCAGTGCTTTACTAAATACACAACCTTCTAAAATATTATCTTCTCCTGTTGCAGTGGCAAGGGCATTTGGTAATCCTTATGACCCTGCACGGTTACCACTTTTTGAAAAACTATTTATTGAACTAAAACAAAAAGAGTTTGCTGCACTTCCGGAAAAAAATACCAGCAACCAGTCGTTTAGAAACTTTGCTTTTTTTGAAGCCTATTTTTCAAACTACATTGAGGGTACTGAGTTTGAATTAGAAGAGGCAAAAAAGATAATAGAAACGGAAACTCCTATGCCCAACCGGGATGAAGATTCCCATGATGTATTGGGAACGTATAAGCTGGTAAGTAACAGGGAGGAAATGAATATAACACCCGGTAAACCGGAAGAACTACTGGAGATACTTTTATACAGACATAAAGTGTTAATGAGTGCAAGAATTTCAAAAAAGCCTGGACAATTTAAAGATAAAAACAACCGGGCGGGCGATACCCATTTTGTTGACCATACTCTTGTAAAAGGAACATTAATAAAAGGCTTTGATTTTTACCAGGCACTTACTGAACCTTTTGCAAAAGCGGCTTATATGATGTTCCTGATAAGTGAAGTACATCCTTTCCTTGATGGCAATGGAAGAACAGCAAGGGTAATGATGAATGCAGAGCTGGTAAAACAGGGGCAATCAAAAATTATTATTCCAACTGTTTATCGTGAAGATTATATGCTTGCATTAAGAAAATTAACAAGGCAGCAAGACCCATCACCTTATGTGAGCATGCTAATGAAAGCCTATGTTTTCAGTTCAGGCATTGCAGGAGATAATAGGGATGCAATGGAAAAACTTCTGGTAACATCGAACGCTTTTAAAGAACATGATAAAGCGAAGTTGAAAATTTCAAATTAAAGTTAGGGAGTGAGACGCTGTAAACAAGAAAGGTTTATCTAAAGATACCATCCGCATCCTTTCAGAAAGGTTTAAACTTAACCACGAGGCTTTTAACAGGCCCTGTGAATTGCATGTGCCTGTAAGCCCCAAATCAAAGATGCAAAAATGATGAACACCAGAAAGAAAAATTTCCTGACTCATTACTTTGTTATGGTTGCCATCGGTTGCAAGAATGATAAAGGCATTGTCCAAACTATGCATATAAAGCGTCATCATAGCAGGTCGGGCAGTTTGAAAAGAAATGCGGCCATGTCAACTGTGTAATCCCGATTGTATCGGGAATCTCACTACAGTCGGGAAGGTTTTAGGCGGTCACTAAAAAGCCCCAGTTTTACCGGGGCTTTTGCATTTTCAGAACTAAGCAATCCAACTACGCTAACTGTTCTAAAGGTATTGTTACAATAACCTTGCATCCATTCTCAAGGGAAGATGCTACCTTAAACTTTCCGGAAAAAAGCTTAGCCCGTCTGTTCATATTCGCAAAGCCAATTCCTTTGGAAACTTTGTCTTCATCAAATCCAAATCCGTTGTCGGAAATTTCAAACTTCAGTTTGCCGGATACAATTGAAAGGGTCACTTGTATTATACTCGCACCAGCGTATTTCACAATGTTATTTAATTGCTCCTGCATAATCCGGTAAAGATTTAATTGCAGCTCTTTTTTCAGGGTAATGCTGTCAAGCGCTTGATCAACATTTAAATGAGTTTTAAATCTTCCCTCGATGTTGATAGAAGAAAGCAACTGCATCAAAGATTCCTCCAGGTTCATATCATCAAAAAATGCAGGAGCCAAACGATGGGAGAGATTTCTGATCTCATTTGAGGCCAGTTTTATACCATCTATTCCATTCATGAGGATGGTGGCCTTATCCTCATTCAGGCTTCGCTTAATACTGACCAGATTCATCATACAGCCAGCTAATATTTGGCAGATGTTGTCGTGTAGCTCGCTGCCTATGGCATATCGTTCTTCTTCCTGGGTTTTAATAATGGCCTGTGTCAGTTTTATTTCAGTCCTGTTTTTTTCTGTAACATCAATAGCTATTACGGTACAGCAAGGTCTTTC
>JBBQYS010000128.1:0-8877 GCA_038208485.1 Chitinophagales bacterium | reverse complement strand
ATTTACGATAATGAATTTATTCGTAAAGCGGGCGAGCGGCCACCTGTGGAGGGAAGCAGTTAGCACCCCTTATTTTAATAGCAACTTTGCAAACTTTTTTAATTCGTCTTTTTCCTGAGGGCCTAAAGATTGCCTTTGCTCTATCTTCATTTTAAATAACAGTACCCTTTTATGCCCCGGATATTTTTGGAGGATGCGGGCCACTAGCGGCGGACTTTCACGGTCTGGTTCGTCTTCTGGCAAACTTACCGGAGCCAACGATTTTTGTTTGCTGTGTTTTTTAAGGATGATTGCTTGCAGCGTAGCAAGTTTCGCTTCGGGAGCCTTACTAAATTTAGTTGCCTTGCCCAACAAACCTTCCAGTTGTTTCTTACTCAATCCACCACGTTCATTGTATTGATGTTGTAAGCTTTGGCAAAAAATATCGCCGGGCCGCTCGGCCAATACAGCTCGTAAAAGGTCTGCAATAATATCAATATTGGGATCTGTATAGCCCATTTATTTACCGGTTTGTGCTTTAAAACGAGCAATAGTGTTTTGCGCCTCAATCAGCTTCAGTTTTAATTCATGAACTTCAGGAAGCCCAGCTTTTAACAACTGCTCCGTTTCTTCATTACTTTTTTGTAGCAGCAGGATATCTTCATCCATTCTTTTGTTTAAATCAATTGCTTCCTGCAATTTTTTAATGAGGTCCATTTCGTTTGCCTGCCTTAGTTGATGCAGGGTGTTGTTCTCTTTTTTAAAATTTTCTTTCATCAGCCGCTCACTTTCCAGGTAACCCTGCGCACTTTTCAATTCTTTTTTTACACCTGCAAGTCTTACTGCCTGTATAATAAATGCAATTAAAAATCCGGCTACAAAGCAGCCTGCTCCTATAATGTATATTTGTTCCAATGAATGTTTTACTTTGTTGTAAGCCTGCAAATTATTTCATTTAAAAACAAAACCTGACCCAATTTTTGCTTTTATACAAATAACCGCCTTTACGGCTAATTAAAAATTTTCTCAGCTGCAGGAGTTCTCTATCGCTTCCACGCCAAACCTCAACCAATATTGTCCGATGCATCGTGCTTTTCACCAGCATCGCAACCATTTTAAAAATAGCTGATTTTTTCTGCTGTTCAGCAAAGTCTTCTGTAAGGGACCTTGCGTCATTAGCATTTTGATGTTGACAATATTCATTGTTCTCTCTATAACATTTCTCTTTTTGCTTTGTGGGTGCACCAGGACGTTTGCGTTTAGTGTAATAAACCCATTTTCTTCATGTAGAAAAAGCGCAACGAAATATTTTGAATAAATTATTTGTAAGTTAATAATACGCAACCTTCTCTGCGAGAGAGGTTGCTGGAAAGTGGGTGGGTTTTTCCTATTTTTTGTGCCACTAACATTGCTGGGAAGTAGGAAGAAAAGACTAGCAACGATAGAAAAGCGCCGCTTCTCAGCGGCGCTTTTCTATATTTTTTTTAATCTTTTATTACGACGTAATACTATTTTATTATTATCTGGGTTGAGCCTCGATATTTACCTTTTGTTACTCTAAGTATATATTGGCCCGGATTAATACCCTGGATATTTAATACCCTACTATTTTTTGTATTGTCAAAATTCCACTGTTTTATCTGGGTAGAATTGCCAAAACTATACAATTGGTATCGCACATTTTCCGCTTGACTCAATGCCATTACTGCTGGTTTTTCTTTAGTCGTTTTTACGGTAATTTGATTGTTTGCAGGATTGGGAGATGCTTCCAAAATGAAATTTTCGCCACCTCCGTTATTAATACAATCCACGTATTCAATTTCTGTTTCATACCAGTCCGATAGTCCGCATTCATTAGAAGTTCTTACCTGAAAAACATACCAGCCTGTTGGCACATAACCGAAAGGATCTGTACCTGAAACAGCATAGTTATTTGTTTTAACTAAAGTCATAGCAGGCCAACTGAGCAAACGGGCTTCGTAAAAACCTTGTAGCTCGGGTTGAACTGTAAAGATATTATTATAGTGTGTGGAACACCAATAACCTTCTCCAGACACATCATTGGTAAAAGAAACAAACTCTATTAAAGGAGTACCCACATTTATCTCTTTTTGTATTTCGACGCTCCCGGTGGTACAGGCATTTGTTATGCTGGCAGTTAAAATTACCTTTCCGCTGTATGTTTTGGTTAGTGTGGGACTAACACAAGTGGAGCAGCTTAAAGCAGCAATGTAGCTGGGAGAAATACTCCAGGTAACTGATGAAGAAGTGCCCGCTGGTAAATTAGACAAACTATAAGTTTCTGAAATGCATAACAGCGACGGACCTTCCATTGATATTGGCCCACAAATATTATTACAATCCAATGAGTGTGTGATGTTTTCCATTTCTTCAAAAATCCAGCGGCTGTTTTTTGCATCAAAATCTGTGTGAAAGGCATTGTATCTTCCATCAGCAAGTTGTTGCTGGGTTTTAAACTTATTAGCTCTTGATCCATTTAAACCAAACGCATCAAAATTAAATGGCTGGTTGAATGTTGTAGCCGTAACATTAGCGACATCTAAAGCGCTGGTAATAGGAACAAAGGTGAAAAACCGCTGACTAAAGGGAAACGAAATATCTGTGTGCACATTGAGAATATAAGTGAAAACACCTAACCTCCAGAAATTGCCGAAAAGAGTATTGCTTTTTCCAATTTCGGGGGTATAACCTGTCTGTGATATAGACCCATCAGCTTCTGCATCCCTTGTACCGCCTGGCACACCGTCCCAGGGAATAAAATTGGCCGGTGAAGTTCGTGAGGCGGCATCATTAGTTGTGTGCCAGCCAGAACCTACAAGACCTGCCAGAATACGAACATTTCTTTCCATTTTTACTAAACAAACCTGGCTCGTGGTTCCATACGCAGGTAGTGCATTTATCTGGACTGCTAAACGATAATTGTTTTTAAATAGATAGAAATAATAGTGTGAACTGGCTACATTTCCACTTCTTTGTAAAAGCAATGTACCCGGTGCCATTACAGGAACGGCACACTGCGAGCCATTAGAAACGGCCAAAAATTCATAAGGAGCTGTATAATCCACCATTGACCTGTAAGTGCCGCCGGGTGCAAGAAAACTGTTATTTACCCTGCCTCCATTACCATCTGTTACTCTTATGATTAATTGTTGCTGGGTAGCCGGCAAGTCATTTAACTTGTAAAAATCTGACAATTCATCTGAGACATTTTTTAGTTTCTTCACTATTTTACACTCACCAAGATCGTAAAGAAAATGCTGGAATCCCAAGGGAACATTGGCTCCCTGGTGGGGGCTGTCCATTGTAAATAATTGTCTTGTTTCAGTGCTATTGGTGCCTGTTTGCTTGGTTCGTTTGGCAAGCGCATATCGGCTTACCAGGCCACCCATACTAATACCCATTACCACATTTTGCTCCCTTACGTTTAAAGCATTATTAACTTTTACGCTATTAATCCAGTCTATGGCCTGTAGTAAATAATCGGCATTTTCTGTAATACTGCGCATGGTATAATAATCTATAAAAATTAAGTCATAACCCGCAGTGTCATCGAGCTTCAAATTCATGTCATAACCGGCTGGACCTTCTTTTAAAGACTCCCATTCGTCTATCAAACTGTTTATGTTATAATTTTTTGGCTTCAAGATTTTAGACGCATCAGTAATATCATACCCTTCCACAACTATGAATGGCTTTACAATATGACTATCTAATGCAGTGCCAGCTCTTTTAGCACTATACCTTATATATATTTTCATATCCTGGTTAAAACGCTGCAGAGTGGATAAGTAACTCGAGGGTGGAAAAGAAGCAGGGACAACCGGATTTTGATTTAAATAGCTTGCAGGGGGAATAAAATGTACCGGGGAGGAAAGCTCAGCATTTGTTAGAGCAGCATAACGATTCTGGGAATTGGAATTGATAACTTCAACATATTGTTGCGTATAACATTCATATAAATGACCGGAACCAAAATCAATTTTTACCACGAATTTTTTATACCCGGTGCTATCGCTGTACGTTTTGGTTAAAATATAAGCCTGTCCATTATTATATAGATATTGATAACCATTGCCATCCAAAAAATTTATCTGCACATTTTGCAATTGCCCGGTTGTGAAATTAGAGTAGATCAACCCACTAAAGCCAAGCCTTATCTCATTTTCAAATGGTGATGTTGGTAAAGTTGGTGCCGCTACAAAAACTTTGTTTGATAAATATGGACTTTCAGTTCTGTTGATCACATCGTATAACTGGTTATTATACACTGTAAACAAATTTTGAGAAACTGAATTTTCCTTAATTGAGGCATAACTACCAATAAAGTATGCCAGATTTGATACTGTATCATACCTTGAAATGTCGGTATATAGTTTGGCGCTGTCCAACGGATACATAGCCGGAGTAGCCGTATAGAGGCGACTGTTTTCTATATCATTATACAGAAAATTAAACACTTCAATATCCGTCACCAGGTTACTGTCATTTAATGTTCCGGTCAGCCATTTCTTCTCCACCACTTCGGGCCCATATTCATTTAAATATCCAGTAGGTATTTGGGATTTATCAATGTTCTGAAATATAAAGTCTTGTTCTACCCGGACTGTGTCTATCTGGGCAGAGCAATACATAAACAAAAAAAGTGACCATAGAAGGATTATAATTTTTTTCATAAAGTTTTTTTAGCGTTGGTTAAAATTGGATATCGAAGCGTCCGTCAGAAATTTTCAAAGTATCACATTGATTTTCTTTCAACTTGAAATAGAAAGATCCTGCAATTATTCTTAGCACAGGATCGTAACGAGTAATGTTAACTTGCCCATTAGCAAATGTTGTTGTTTGATCTGCACTATAAATGTTTCGGCAGTCTCTATTAATATAATCTCGAAAAGAGTAAGTTGTGTGCAGTGGTCCTGAATAGTTGTGAATTAACTTGTAATCTGCTGAATCAAAAGAAATAATAATTCGTTCATCTATATTGTCGGCTCTTTGTTGAATAGCTGTGATATTAATAGTTCCACCAAAGTCGTAGTATATCTTGACTTTAATTTTCGGGTCACATAAATATTTACAATCCGTGCCTGCCACCCAGGCCTTTCCATTAACCAAACAACCAAAAGTATAGGCACCGGTTTGTGTGGCAGGTGGTAATTTTTCCAGTTCTGTTAATTGCTTTTCTTTTTTGCATTGTGCAAAAGCAAACATTAGTATTATGGCGGCAAGATGCGGCCATGTTCTATTTGTTCTCATTCGATAAATTTTTAAGTAAAGAAATAAATTACAAGCCTATTAATTCCTTTCAGGCGGCAAGGCAGTAATGCTAAAGATAGTATTGCGAATGCTGTGGCTGATGTCCGCATCAGTTCGGTTTCCTTTTGTTTGTCGGGGCTTTCTCATGTTGGGGTGTTGAATTATTCTGTAGAGTTACAACTAAAAGGTATTCAAAAATCACAATGGCAGGCATTTATTTTTGTATAATATTTGAATGCTTGTTAACCATGTCTTCTCAATATTTTATTTGATGAAATCAAAAGGCAGATTATTGATTCAGGCACAGATAAACACTTCAATATCCGTTACCAGGTTACTGTCATTTAATATTCCGGTCAGCCATTTCTTCTCCACTACTTCGGGCCCATATTCATTTAAATAACCAGTAGGTATTTGGGATTTATCAATGTTCTGAAATATAAAGTCCTGTTCTACCCGGACGGTATCTACCTGGGCAGAGCTATACATAAACAAAAAAAGTGACAATAAAAGGCTTATAATTTTTTTCATAAAGTATTTTTTAGAGTTGATTAGAATTGAATATCAAAGCGTCCATCCTTTACGATGAGGGAATCACATTGCTGCTTTTTTAACCAAAATTCAAATGTTCCAGAAATTATTCTATTCGTTAGATCTTGTCTGGTAATACTGACACTGCCATTAGCCGCCGTTGTGCCTGACTCAATGCTAAGCAGTTCTCTGCATGGCCTATTTGCGTAATCAAAAAAACCGTATTTGGTATGGATTGTATCTTGGTAGGGATGATAAGTTTTAAAGAGGGCCGAATCAAAAGAAATAACAATTGACTGATCAAGATCTGTCGCATTATTTTCACTTTTGGCATGTATACTTACACCTCCCCCCACTTGGCTTGAATATGTAATAGTTACTTTCGGGTTACATAAAAATTTACAATCAGTTTGTGCCACCCATGCCTTTCCATTAACCAAACAACCAAGTGTGTTGGCACCAGTTTGTGTGGCAGGTGGTAATTTTTCCAGTTCTGTTAATTGCTTTTCTTTTTTGCATTGTGCAAATGCAAACATTAGTATTATGGCGGCAAGAAGCGGCCATGTTCTATTTGTTCTCATTTAATAAATTTTTAAGTGAAGAAATAATTACGCTAAGCGGTAATATTTTTCAGGCGGTAGTGCAGTAATGCTAAAGATGGTATTGCGAATGCTGTGGCTGATGTCAGCGTCTGTGCGGTTTCCTTTTGTTTGTTTTGGCTTTCTCATGTTGGGGGGCAAATTATTCTAAAGAGTTACAACTAAAAGGGTATATAAAATCACAATTACAGAAATTTATTTTTGTATAATATTTAATTAACTTAATAACCATGGTTTTCATTGATTTGTAAAATAGCAGAATTTGAATTGCCATTTATATTAAAGAAACTGAGTTCGTTTGTGTGTAGCTTTTCTATATCTAACTTGTCTATTCCACACTTTTTGCAATATGTCAAAATAATTACAAATAGTGTTGAAACTAACAATTAAAAATTGGGTAAATTCGCCTACACGTAAATCAATTGTAATTATGAAGAAATTATTATTAATGCTTGTGCTTGTAGCAAGCCTGTTTAAAGCTAAGGCCGATGAAGGCATGTGGTTGCCTATGTTACTTGGGCAGCAAGTTTATAATGATATGGTTAAAAAAGGCCTTAAACTTAGTAAAGAACAGTTGTACTCCATAAACAAAGCTTCTATAAAAGATGCTATCATCATTTTTGGTGGTGGATGTACCGGCGAAATTGTAAGCAGTCAGGGACTTATTTTTACCAACCACCATTGCGGTTATGGTGCCATTGCTGCGGCAAGCAGTGTGAAGAATAATTATTTAAGAGATGGCTTTTACGCATTTAACAGAGACCAGGAATTAAAAAGCAGCCTCACCGTTACTTTTTTAGACAGAATTGTAGATGTTACTGCAGAAGTGGAAGCAGGCCTGAAAGGCTTAACATGGGAAGAAAGAACACGCAAATTAAAAGAGGTAACTGAAGGCATTACTAATAAAGTAATGGATAAAGAAAATGGCAAATACGGCCGGGTGTACAGCATGTTTAAAGACAATCAATACCTGATGTATGTGTACCAGGTATACCGTGATATTCGGCTTGTAGGAGCTCCACCTGAAAGCGTGGGCAAGTTTGGTGGCGATACCGATAACTGGGAGTGGCCACGCCACACCGGCGATTTTTCTGTCTTCAGGGTATATACAAATAAAGACGGCAAACCTGCTGATTATAGTAATGAGAATATTCCCCTTAAACCAAAATATTTTTTACCGGTAAGTCTTAAAGGTGTTAATGATAATGATTTTGCAATGATATATGGTTATCCTGGCGGCACAAATCGTTACGAAACATCTTATGGCATTAAGCTTAAGAATGAAATAGAAAATCCCTCGTTGGTATCGTTAAGGGATATGCGACTTAAAGCAATGTATCAGCAAATGATTAAAGACCCGGAAGTAAAACTGAAATTGGCAAACAGCTATGCAGGAATTGCCAACTACTGGAAGTTTTTTGATGGCGAAACAAAACAGCTGAAGAAATTTAAGACCTATGAAGACAAACAGGCTTACGAAACCAAATTTGCGGCCTGGGCAAAAGATAAACCTGAGTTTAAAAATGTATTGACCGATTATGCAACTAATTATACCGCCTGGACTCCTTACAGCAAGCAACGACAATATTTAAGAGAAGGAATTTTAGGATCACCACTTGCGGCATTCGCTTCGTCATTAATTGGCCTTGAAGCAGCCTTGGTAAAAACGAGTGCCAGTTCTGATGATGCTAGTAAAGCAGCGAAAGCTGCTGACCGGCAGCGTAGCAATTTTTTGGAAGGTGAAGACCTGCCCAGCGATGAAAAAATATTAGCTGCAGTAGCACAGGCTTATTATAAAGACATTGATAAAAGCCAACATCCCATTGGTGTTTACGAGGGCATTAAAACCAACTATGGTAGTTTAGATGATGAGGCTACCTATAAGAAATGGGCGGCAGATGTATTTAAGAATACTATGATTTTAAATAGTGAAAAATGGAGTGCTTTTGTAAACAATCCAGATGCCATTACCTTGCAGGCTGATCCTGCATTTGCATTTGCGGCTGCCTTTGTAAAAAGCTACAACCTCAAGTATGAGCCTTTATTCACAGCGTTTAATAATAAGAACAACGAACTAGGTTATCTGTACATGAAAGGTATTATGCAAATGAACCCCGCGGCAGTAAAGTTGATGTACCCCGATGCAAATTTTAGCATGCGGGTAAGTTATGGCAGTGTAAAAAGCTACCGCCCCAGAGATGCTGTAATGTATGATTACGTAACTACGAGCAAAGGCATATTGGAAAAATATATTCCGGGAGATTATGAATACGACCTGCCCGTAAAACAAATTGAATTGTTGAAGAAAAGAGATTTCGGTCAATACATTGATAAAAAGCGCAACGACCTTGTAATTGATTTTATTACCAGCAACGATATTACCGGCGGCAACAGTGGTAGCCCGGTAATGGACGGAAGCGGTAATCTGATCGGCCTTGCCTTTGATGGCAACTACGAAGCACTGAGCCATAAAATAGCTTTTGATAAAGACCTTAAC
>JBBQYS010000127.1:0-8979 GCA_038208485.1 Chitinophagales bacterium | reverse complement strand
TCCTTCAGGTTTTGCCTGAATTCTTTTTCTTTCAGGATCAAACCCATGAACAAATAATCCTTCAGGTCAAAAACTATGATCTCTTCTTTTGGTAAATAATCCTCAGGATTGATAGTGATGATACCACTTTCTGCCACCTTGTTTACAAATGTGTCACTCATGCTACAAATTTACTATAAAAAAAACCGGCTGATTTTGTCAGCCGGTTGTTGTGTATGCGCAATGCGGAAATATTAATAGAATTTACTTCTTTTATCTTTTACGTCAGCCTGGTCTCTCAGGCTTTGGAACCAGTTGCCACTCTGTTGTTGCATAGCATTCATTTTGGCAACTTCCCTTTGTTTCATTACTTCCGGAGAGGCTGGAGCAAGGGGTTGAATACTATTTATCTTAACCAGGTAAACACCATTAGTGCCACCGAAAGCAGGAGATGGAGTAGTAGTGTATGCTTTGTTGAAAGCTGCACCTATTAGTTTTGGTTCAATACCAAGTTGGTTTATCATTTGGGAAGAGAAAGTAATAGTACTGTCCTGGCCGGCAGTTTCTACTGTTTTGCCATATGCTGCAGCTGCACTTTCCAAAGTAGGTTTAGCACCAAGTTTAGATTTGATCATCTCAGCTTTTTTCTCATTTCTTACAGTAACTTCTGCATTCTGACGGGCAGCTGCAGCATCCTGCAGGCCTTCTTTTTCTATTTTATCTACGGTAGCTACTACAAATGAATTTCCGATATTAAATGGTTCGCTTACCTCACCTTGATTTGCCTCAAAAGCCCATTTTACCAATTGTCTTGCATCCTGCAAAGCACCAACAGTAAATGCGTTTTCTTTGATCAGGCTTGGTTCCTGTGTAATGCCCAATCCGTTAGCTGCAGCGTATTTTGCCAGTGTTGCCCCGTCTTTCTGACCTGATGCTTTTGTTGCATTGGTACTTGCAGTATTAATTGTCTGCTCAGATGGATTAATCTCTTTAGCCAGGTAAGCTATTTTATAAGCAGGTTTAAAATTAGATTGTTTGGTAACGCTGATCACATGATAACCAAATTGTGTTTGAACAACATCCAAAGAGCCAACTGGCTTAGTAAAAGTAAATTGATTGAATTCGGGAACCATTTGGCCGTATCCAAATGTACCAAGATCTCCACCTTTTATTTTACTTCCCTGGTCTGCAGAATATTGAAGTGCCAGCATTTCGAAATTTGCACCGCCTTTTATAGCTGAAAGTATACTATCAGCAAGAACTTTTGCTTCATCAGCTGATCTGAACTGCTCGCCTGTATTAGGGTCCTGCATAGCAACCAGGATGTGGCGGGCCTGTACGCTATCAGGTAACTCTTTTGTTCCTACAACTCTTGCAAGTACATATCCACCCTGGTCTACAAATGGACCATAAACAGTGCCTTGTGGCAACTTCAGCAATGAATCAGTATCAGCAACTGTGATCTTTGATTTTGGTAAAAATTCGTCTGTTGATTCTATGATTGATCCGTTGCGGTTTACAAACGCCAATGCATTGGTATCAGCTGCAAAATCAGCTTGAAGGCTCATTAGTTTTTCTCTTACAGCATTGCTGTCTGCTAAGGTGGGTAGCTGGCTGAAAGTGATATAAGAGATCTTGCGGCCATCTTCCTGTTTGAAGAGTTTTTTATTCTTTTTTACATAAGCAGTAATATCTTCATCAGTTACTTTCACAGCACTATCGCTGATCACATTGTAAGGAATGTTTACATACTGAAAAGTAGAAAAATTGCTCTCATTCGCTTTGTCCATTTCTTTCATCCAGGTAGCATAATAATTTCCTGCAGAAATTAGTCCACTGTATTTGTTGGCAAGGCTGTTCAGTCTTAGTGGTTCTATCACCTGGATATTTACCTGGTCACGCTGCTCACCCTTCATTTTTTTAATATTCTGTAAGGCTTCCTGTGCTTTGGCCATATCTAACTGGCCTGTATTTGGGTCCTTTAACGACTGCTCCTGTAGCAAAGGATTCATTGGATCATTGCTCAGGAGAATAGATGATAATTCTTTTGGGGTAAGTGAAATGCCAAGTTTTTCAGCTTCTTTGAAAAAGATTTTTTCAGCTATGATTTGCTGCCAAACACTCTCTCTCATCTGGTTTGCTTCTGCTCCTGTTACGGCTTGGCCGGTACGTTGTTGTTGTTGGGCTTCGGCTTGTGCAACACGGGTTTGGAAATCTCCTAACTCTACTTTTTCACCATTAACATTACCAACAGCACTGGCAAGGCTTCCGGCAGAATTTGCTCCTGCTCCCTGGCTGTCCATCAGTATAAAACCGATAAGACTTAAAGATATTACTACTATCACTATAGCAGCACCTCTATCACGTATACTCTGAATTATTTGCATTTTCCTTTTAGATTAAAATTTTGGTGGGCAAAAATAGGGAAAAAACAATAGAAACGTAAGTGCAGCGGCATTTTTACCAGATTTCGCTTAAGGAGTTTTTTAAGTAGAATTATTGGCAAAAAACTATACAGAAATTTAAAATAACAGCACCTTGAAACTAATTAATTTAGTATTTTTATGCTAAATTAATTATCATCATGAGTGTTGAACGTATACAAGAAAAACTTTCTATCCTTGCTGATGCTGCAAAATATGATGTTAGTTGCAGCAGTAGTGGGAGTAACCGGAAAAACTTAATAAGGGTCTGGGAACCACTGGCAATGGAATTTGTCATGCTTACACAGAGGATGGGCGCTGTGTTTCTTTATTAAAAATACTTTTCACCAATGTGTGCATCTTTGATTGTGCTTATTGCGTCAGCCGAAAAAGCAATGATGTAAAAAGAGCCTCATTTACAGTGCAGGAAGTGGTAGATCTAACTATAAATTTCTACCGGAGAAATTATATAGAAGGACTTTTTATTAGCTCCGGAATTTTCAAAGACCCTGATTTTACCATGGAGCGGCTGGTTTTAATTGCCAAAAAACTAAGAACCGAACATAAGTTTAATGGATACATACATATAAAAACGATTCCCGGAGCCAATGAGGAAATAATAAAGGAAGCAGGCCTTTGGGCTGATAGGCTGAGCATCAATGTAGAAATGCCTAATGAAAAAAGCCTGGCCCTACTGGCTCCTGACAAAAAGAGGATAGATATGATCAAGCCTATGATGGTGCTAAAAGAAGCCATCATTCAGAATAAAGAGGAAAAACGAATTTTTAAAAAAGCTCCTGTTTTTGCTCCTGCAGGTCAAAGTACCCAAATGGTTATTGGCGCCACCCCGGAAACCGATCATGAGATATTGTACCTGGCAAATGGTTTTTACAAAAAAATGAATATGCGCCGGGTATATTATTCCGGCTATGTGCCCATAAGTAATGATAATCGTCTTCCTGCTATAGGAACTCCTGTGCCCATGGTAAGGGAAAACAGGCTTTACCAGGCTGATTGGTTATTGCGATTTTATGGATTCCAGGTAAATGAAATAGTGAATAAAGAAAATCCACTGCTGGATATGGACATAGATCCGAAGCTGAGTTGGGCATTAAGAAACATGGATCTATTTCCGGTGAATGTAAATAAAGCGGATTATCAGCTGTTGCTCAGGGTTCCCGGAATTGGTGTGCAGAATGCCAGAAAGATTATTTCTGCCAGAAAGTTTTCGCAGGTCACATTTGCACATTTAAAAAAACTTGGGATAGCCTTAAACCGTGCCCGCTATTTCCTGGAAGCTGGGAACGAATTTGAAACCAGGGATTGGCAACCGCAGCAAATAAAATCTGCAATTCTAAATGGAGGATTGAGTAAATACAAACAAAATTTTTCACCACAGATCGCTATGTTTTAATAGATTTTTTTATGAAGATGTTTGTGTATGATGGTAGCTGGATGGGATTGCTCACTGCTTTTTTTGAGGTGTATGAATATAAATTTTCTGAGCCTTTTATTTCAGTAGAAAATAACAGCTCTGCATCTCTATTTAGTGAAGCGCACAAGGTGCATACAAATGAAGAAAAAGCTGAAAGGGTGTTGATAAAATTGAAGCAGAAAGTCTCACTAAAGTCTTACAGGGAGCTCTACAAAACTTTTTTGAGTGAAGAAAAAGGCAGGGAAAACATCATGTTGAATTATGTGAAGTATATCCTGAAAAATAAAATTAGTGTAGAGAATAACTATGCACAGACAGATGTTTTATACCTACATCAAACCAGCAGAAAAGTAGACCGGGAAAAGCATAGAATGGAAGCGTTTGTAAGGTTTCAATGCACCAAAGATGAGTTGTATTATTCCATCATACAGCCCGATTACAATGTGCTTCCATTAATCATCCCTCATTTTAAAAACAGGTATGCAGATCAGAAATGGTTAATTTATGATGCCATGCGAAAATATGGAATTTACTATGATTTGAAAGTAGTCTCAGAAGTGCAAATAGATTTTTCTGCTGATCAAAATAATAAGACTGAGCTGAAAAATGTCTATGATGAAAATGAATCACTGTACCAGGTATTGTGGCAGCAATATTTTAAAAGTATAAATATTGCGGCACGGAAAAACACTAAACTGCACATACAACATATGCCAAAAAGATATTGGAAGTATTTGGTGGAAAAGCAGGGGTAGGGCATTCCCACAAAGTCAACAAGCTTTTCCTGGAATTGAGGTTACTGAGAATATTAAACAGCATAAAAAATTGTTAGAATGCAGCAAAGGAATAGTAGGCAATAGAAGATGACATAACGCATCGAAAAAAAACATTACGCAAAGCGGAAGAGCAAAGTTTTAAAAGGATTAAAACTGTGGTGCATTTAAAAAAAGGAAAATATAAAATTAGTGAACCAGTAATTCGCAGGGTTTCAGGCCGGTATGCTTTTTAAAAGCCGTGCTGAAATGTGAAATAGAGCTATAGCCTAAAAGCATACTTACTTCAGTTACACTCAGGCCTTTGTCATAAAGCAAATATTTTGCATGCTCCATGCGTTGGCCCTGGTAAAAATCGAAAATAGTGGTACCGAAAATCTCTTTAAAACCTTTCTTCAGGTAACATTCGTTGATGGCTACTTTCCGGCTCAGTGCTTTGATGGTGATGGGTTCACCAATATGTTGCAGCAATACTTCCCTGGCTTTCAGGATCTTTTCCCTGTCTTCAGCATTTGCCAAAAACTTACAGGTAAAGGTCATTTCTGGTTTTTCGCCAAGCATGCAATCCGTACTATATAATAATAGGATCTGGGTTTGTGCATTCAGGAAAATATTTTCCTTCGTCTCGGTGTAATTATGATTGAGTAACGCCTCAATGGCCATACGGGTCTTGCCGCAAAGCGGAAGCGTTTTGCTAAATGAGCTGGTATGGGTAAATGAAAAAACATTGTCCAGCAGTGTAGCTGCTGTTTGATTTACCTTGCTAAACTGGCTTAAATAGGTTGGAGAAAAGCGGAACGCCAGTACATCAACAGAATCTACTTTTTCTACGCAGGAGTCACTTTGCACCAACTGGCAGCGATCACATTCAGTTTGTTTTTGTTTGCAATACACATTTCCGCTAACACAAAACCGCAGTTCAAGGAATTTTTCATCCTCATCTGGGCTATAATGATACACCAAAGCACCCATATCTTCTAAATTCCAAAGGGGCTGACGGCGGTAGCGGGTGATGCCATAATGTACACTTCCGGGTACAGTACGTTCTGTATGCAGCAAAGGCATAATGTCTTCCTGCATTAAAGGTGCACCGTGTGTTTGTTCTAATATATATTGCGGATCGTACATTTTGAGGTGCAAAGTTATGTATAAGCTAGCGTAAATGAAAAAATAGTGTTCCAACATTGAGATATTTGACTGTACCGTGACTAAGGGAGTAGGATCTCGCCCCAGCCCCTCAGAAGAAGAAAGACTATAGACTCTGAGACTTTAGACCGATAGACAGAAGTAGAATAGTAAAACCAGTTTCGTGGTAATAAGTGCAATTAGTGGACAGTCATTTGCCGCAGGCATAAGCCGGCAGACCTTTAGATGATAGGCAAGAAACATTGCCGTGAAAGAAATTCGTGCAAATTTGTGCAATTCGTGGAGACCTAAAGACTATAGACTGTGAGACTTTAGACCGTTAGACAAGAAACTTTGCCATGAAAGAAATTCGTGCAAATTTGTTCAATTTGTGGAGACCTAAAGACTGTGAGACTTTAGACCGTTAGACAGGAAACTTTGCCATGAAAGAAATTCGTGCAAATTTGTGCAATTCGTGGAGACCCATTTGCCGCAGGCAAATCAATCCGTGACCATCCGTGCCATCTGTGGCTAAACTCATTTGCCGCAGGCAAATATTCATGCCTTTGTTTATTCATTGCAACAGAGAAATTATGCTTCGCAACGTTCTTCCCGGCGAAGACACTAAAGTTTGGTGGTAATTTTCCATCTCGTGGCTGAAAAATGCTTCACCGCTGAAATGGCTGCCGGACAGGAGCAAGTAGCTCCCGACCAAAGGGAGGGACTACTGCGGATGGCCGGAACTGAAGCTGAACAATGGTTTAAGATCATGGCCCCTGAAAAATTTACTATAATTGCTTAAAATTCACTTGTTTGTCTCTATTTTTCTTTACGGAAATCATGGATAATTTGTGTGTAAATATTAACTGCATATCCTTATGAATTGCCCCTGTTTTTTGTTACATTTGCAGGAATGTAGCAATACATAATTATATAATATATGAGTATAGAAATAGAAGAAGCACTTGCCGCAGCTAAGCCATCTTATGGTGCCGATAGCATACAGGTTTTAGAAGGTTTGGAAGCTGTGCGTAAGCGTCCGGCAATGTATATAGGTGATATCAGTGTAAAAGGATTGCACCACCTGGTATATGAGGTGGTAGATAATAGTATAGATGAGGCCCTTGCTGGGTATTGTAAGAACATTTTTGTTATCATTAACGAGGATAACAGCATTACCGTAAAGGATGACGGCCGTGGTATACCAACTGCCATGCACACCAAAGAAAAAAGAAGTGCGCTGGAAGTGGTAATGACGGTATTACATGCCGGTGGTAAGTTTGATAAAGGATCGTACAAGGTTAGTGGTGGTTTGCATGGTGTGGGTGTGAGTTGTGTAAATGCACTGAGCACAAAACTGCATGTAACGGTAAACCGTGACGGTAAAAAATACGAGCAGGAATACAAAATTGGCGTTCCTCAATATCCCGTAAGAGAAATAGGTGAAAGTGACTCTACAGGTACAATTGTGCAATTCTGGCCTGATGATACGATTTTTACCACTACCGAATACCATAAGGATATCCTGGAAGGCAGGTTGAAGGAACTTTCTTACCTGAATCGTCAGTTGCGCATCATACTTACTGACCTGCGAGAACTGGATGATGAGGGGAAACCATACGAAAAAACATTTTATAGCGAGGGAGGTATAACTGAATTCGTGGAGCAGATAGATAAGAATGCCAATCGTAATGCGCTGATCCCTACTGTGATTTATTGCGATGGATACGATGAAAAGAGTAATGTAACTGTTGAGGTAGCCATGACTTACAATGCAAGCTACCAGGAACATTTGTTTAGTTATGTAAATAACATTAATACAATTGAAGGTGGTACTCACGTGGCTGGTTTCCGCAGGAGCATTACCCGTGTTTTTAAAAGCTATGGCGAAAAACAGGGAATGTTTGATAAGGCCAAGGTAAATATAGAAGGTGATGATTTCCGTGAAGGAATCACGGCAATCATATCAGTGAAAGTACCGGAGCCTCAGTTTGAAGGACAAACCAAAACCAAGCTGGGTAACAGTGAGGTTATGGGTATTGTGGATACAACGCTAAGCCGTGTGCTGGAGGCCTACCTGGAAGAAAATCCAAAGGATGCCAAAACCATTATACAGAAAGTAATACTTGCTGCTCAAGCCCGTGCCGCTGCCAAGCGTGCCCGTGATATGGTGCAACGCAAAAGTGTTTTAACTGGTGGTGGACTTCCGGGAAAACTGGCCGATTGTAGTGATAAGGATCCAGCCAGGTGTGAACTATTCCTGGTAGAGGGTGACTCGGCGGGTGGAACTGCAAAACAAGGAAGGGACAGGAGTTTCCAGGCTATTCTTCCGCTCAGGGGTAAGATCCTGAACGTGGAAAAAGCCATGGAACATAAGATATATGACAATGAGGAGATCAGGAATATGTTTACAGCACTTGGTGTAAAAATTGGTACACTGGAAGATCCTAAAGCCTTGGACCTGAGCAAGCTGCGCTACCATAAACTTATCATCATGACGGATGCTGATGTGGATGGAAGCCACATTGCGACACTGATACTTACTTTCATTTTCAGGTACATGAAAGAGCTGGTGGAGCAGGGATGTGTTTATATAGCTCAACCACCTTTATACCTGGTGAAAAAAGGCAAAGAACAGGAATATGCCTGGGATGATACACAGCGTAAAGAAATCAGCATCAGGTTGGGCAATGGAAAAGAAGACAGTGTAGGCATACAACGATACAAAGGTCTGGGTGAGATGAATGCTGATCAACTTTGGGAAACTACCATGAATCCTGAAACAAGATTATTGAAGCAGATCACCATAGAAAGTCTGCTCACTGCAGATAGTGTATTTACTATGCTGATGGGAGACGAGGTTCCGCCAAGGAGAGAATTTATAGAATCTCATGCTAAATATGCAAAAATAGACGTGTAAAATATATCTTAGAAAATTAATTGAATTGACCGGCAGCTTTAAAAAAGCTGCCGGTTTTTTTATGCAATTTCCCTTAAAGGAAGCTTTAAAAAATCTGTCTTTAAAACTAGATTTTTAGGCTTTAAACTTTGAATTTTAATTATTTATATAATTTTTTTAGGGATAAAAAATTGTACAAAATGGCGATGATGTGTTTTTAATAAATTTCTATTTCCATTAAATTTATAAATACTAAAAAAATATATGTGATAAAAATGTTGTGTTAAAACACGATGTTAACTGAAATTTAACTATTTTAGCAAACACGGTTTTAAATTGACTCCA
>JBBQYS010000126.1:0-9146 GCA_038208485.1 Chitinophagales bacterium | reverse complement strand
TAAGAATAACCTCGATGAAGTTGTGGGTATGCTGCACACCAAAGATATTCTGCCACATTTAAATGAACCTGCAGACTTTGACTGGCACACTTTATTGCGGCAACCATATTTTGTGCACGAGCAAAAATTGATCGAAGACCTGTTGCAGGAATTTCGCAACCGGCACATGCATTTTGCAGTGGTTGTTGATGAGTTTGGTGGAACATCGGGTATTGTTACCTTAGAAGATGTGATGGAGGAAATTATAGGTGAAATAAAAGATGAGTTTGATGATGAAGAAAGCAACAATAAAAAGATCGATGATCATAATTATATTTTTGAAGGCAGAACCATGATCAATGATGTATGTAAAGCGATTGGATTATCTGTTGATACATTTGATGCACAACGTGGCGACAGCGATTCTTTAGCAGGCCTGGTACTGGAGATAGCAGGAAAATTTCCGCAGGTAAATGAAGAAGTAGTGAGCGGTAATTTCATTTTTATACCGCTGGAGATACATAAGAACAGGCTTGATAAAATAAAACTTACCATTAAAACACCTGATGCCGCTTAATGTCCTTAAAAATAATCATGAAAAAACAAGCTGTATTTTTTTTTAACTATTGCTTTTTAGCTTTTGCCTTTTGTCTCTTGCTTTTAGCCTGTAACTCAACATACACTTCAAAAGAAACGGGTTATTTTAAAATTGATTTTCCAGAAAAAGAATACGTAGTTTTTGAGAAAGAAGGATTTCCCTACAGCTTTGAATATCCGGCCTATGCACAGGTGGTGAAAGACAGTACCTATTTTGACCAGGATGTTCAGAATCCTTATTGGGTCAATATAGATTTCCCCCGGTTTGGCGCAAG
Organism: Chitinophagales bacterium; assembly: GCA_038208485.1. GTDB lineage: Bacteria > Bacteroidota > Bacteroidia > Chitinophagales > Chitinophagaceae > Ferruginibacter. The sequence goes on along the minus strand of JBBQYS010000126.1, from coordinate 8,295 downwards.
AATATTTTTAAGCTATAAAAGCATCGGAGGCAAATCAACCTATAAAGTAAAGCAGCCCGACGGGTCGTATAAAGACTCCCTGGGCACCAATGTTTTTGATTATATGGTAAACGATGCTTTTAAACTCACCAGTAAAAACGAATCAGTTGCCTCATCCATAAAGGACAGCCTGTTTCATACAGCAAACGGCATCACTGGTGTATACTTCCGGGTGGGCGGTAATGCTGCAACTGCAAAACAATTCTTTATGAGTGATACTACTATAAACTTCTTCAGGGGCGCCTTGTATTTTGATGTAACACCCAATGCCGATTCATTAAAACCCGTACAGGATTTTCTGCAGAAAGATATTGATCATCTTATCAATACCTTTAAATGGACAAATAAATAAGTTCTACTTAGGCTGCATAAACAAGAAAAGTAAACTTATAAACTGATTAGAGCAAGCTACTTACTTTCCGGTTTTAAATCTGAAAGATGTGCCAATTGAATAAAAATTATCAGGAGCATTTTTATTTAAACCAAATCCTGCGGAAGCATCTATTTTAAAGTTATCATTAATATAGTATGCAAAGCCAGCACCAATATTATTCTCCGGGTTGTACTTCCTTGGTCTTTTAAAACATCCAAATACTTCAATATAGGCAAACCATTTTTCGCTGATATTGAACCTGGGTGAAAATGTATAAATATATGCAGGAGAAGAACCAAACCTATTCCAATTCATCCCAATATTATAACCAACAGATATGGTTTTAGATAAAGTATGTAGCATAGCAAACCTGAAATTGGCTCCATCTATTGAATCTTTATAAAGAGTACGCAGGCGGCGAAAATTGTAATGGGCAATCAATGATGTTTTAGGTCTCAGTCCTTTTTCTTTTAAAAAGTTAAATTTACCTCCTAACTGTACATTATATATGCCGGTAATTGTGCTATACCCATTAATAGATCCTTGTTTAATGGAAGTCAGTTCTGTTATTAATCTTAATTCAAATCGGTTTACTATTCCGTATTTTATTAATAATGATGGGTGCTGAAAATAAAAATCTTTTTCCGGCCCAATTGTCTGAGTTTGCCTTATAAGGCCTGTTTCAATATTTATCCATTTTCTGGCAGCAGGGGTGGGAGTATTCGTTTCTCCAGGACGATCAGTTTCTATTTTGTCAACTTGTGCGGATGCAACTAATGAAAAGAAAATAAGGTAAATGGTATAAAGTATTTTTTTCATCTCTTTTTTTTACAAGTAAAATTAAAAATAATTTCTTTTTTATCTATTCCATTTTATCTTATCAGTAAAACATTACCAAAAGGATTATTACACCCACCACAACCGCCATTGATTATATTATTAGGACAGCCCGGTATAGCTACCCGCCATGTATAATTTCCTGCTTCACAGGGTTGACCGTTCGAATATTTACCATTCCATGAGTAGCTGGCTGCTGTAGGCCCGGTTGAATGAAATATCAGGTTCCCCCAACGATCCCAAACCCAAAATTCTCCTCCGGGATAATCTTCTAAGTTTATTGGCCTAAATACATTATTTGTTGTTGATCCTGGCGTAAAGGCATTTGGTACGGCAACTTTTCTCGGATTGTGGTGCAAAACAGTTTGAGTGCCAGAGCCTATACATCCGACATAATTTGTATTTTGAATGGTTAAATTATACGTATAAGTTAATGGGTTTTGTGCTGGTCCATTAACTGGTGGAGGGGTTTGAGAAGGCAATGATATTGTCGGACTTTCAATAGTAGTACTATTAAGATAAGTAGCAGGTGTCCAGGTGTAAGTATAAGAAAGAGCTACATTGGGGTCACGATACTGTAACTCATAGTTTGGAATTAATTGTATCGGAGCTGGATTACAGCTAAAAACATTGTATGTTTTTGCACTCACAACCATTTTTTGAACATAGTATGTTATAACATTTGAAATTACAAATTGTGTAGGATTTGAAGTCTCATAAGCATACATTCTGTATTGGCAAAGGGCAGCTATATTTTCTGTCTGTACAAAATTCATAGTAGTAGCTCCCGCTATATCAATCCAGTTTCCTCCATTAGTGCTTTTTTGCCATTTAAAACTTGGATTGATGAAAGGAATAGTTGGAGTTGGCCAACGGGAATAAAGGTCAACAGTTCCATTATTGCAAGTATATGATTTATCCACTATTGTACTATTTGAAAATGAAGCAAGAATTGGTGGAAAGCACGGTGCAAATGAAATATCGTCAACAACAAAGTCGTTACCAATAGCATCATTATTCTTGTTTACAAGAATTATTTGTACATCAGTTATGCCGGAGGGAAGATTGAACATAAATGATATTTTTTTCCATGGATCGGAAGGGTCGTATTCAATTCTGTAAGACCCACTTTGCTGAATTAGATTATTTGATAAATCATATATTTCAAATTGGAGTCGGGGTCGCTCAAAACTTGGATAATGCGCTAAGTTCGCAATGTAAACAGAAAATTCATAGCCAAATGCTTGTGTTAAGCCTGTGGCCGTAGTTCTATACACTTCACCTCGATTTTCATCCCCATCTATCATTAACATATAACCATTTACATCGCCTGGAGTATGATCCTGAGGTAATCCTAACCAATTCCCATTACACCCAATCGTACTATTCGATACTGCATATAAACCTGTAAAAATATTACAACTTGAACTATATTGGTAAGTTATAGCACCTGAAGGTAAAGGAGGACCAGGATTAAATCCTGTACCAAAATTTTCATAAATTGCAGGTGCTCCTAACACACCAATACATGTTTCCAAAGTGCCTTCAATAAAATTCACAATATCAACATAAGCAAGCCCGGTTTGGCTACCTAAATCTTCATAGACTTCGATAGTTCCAGTTGCGTTTTCCCATGCAGGAATATTATCCCATTGAATAGTTACTGTATGTTTATCAGAAGATAAAATAGTTCCATACCCTACCGTCCAGGTAACATTTGCATAATTCTCATAAATACTGCCCCAACTCGGCCAATTGGCGGTATAGGTTTCTATTGCGCCGGGGGTTACGGACTTATTGCCGGATATAAAATCATCTGCCTTAACAATAAAGGAAAGTATGCTTAGCATACAGGTGAATAAAAGTTTCATAAGTTAAAGTTTTAGTTTAAAAATTTGATCAGAATTTGATTTTTCTAAAACACTGGATGATGACTATGAACATTAGAATTTTACAAACTTGTTCTCTAAAAACCGTTCCCTTGTATTTGCACCTCTATAAATTAAAGAGATTTCAACTGCTCCTTTCTGATTGGTATTTTTTGTAGTAATATTTATATCATACGAAGTATTTAAAGTAAAACCACCAAAACTTAACCCGGCTGTTGGTATTATTGAAGTACCTCTGATAACAGTATTTCTTACCCATGCTCCTAAAAGAAATTGATTATTTCTGTTTAAATTAAGTTGGCAGGATAAGCCCCCAAATAAGTCATTTACTGATTTATTTGTATAACTTATAAGAAAGGCTGCATATAGTTTTTTGTCATCTGGAAAATTCTTCTCCCAGCCTAAATGGCTCCAAACCTGCCGTGGCAGGTTAAATTCTCCTCCTTGAAAAACACGATTTGGTTTTGTAATATGATACATTGAAACACCTGCTGTAAAATAATTGCCTGAGTTAATCCGTCCCTGATAGATTAATCCTGCACTCAGATCTGTATATGTAAAATCTACATCGTTGAGCTGAAAAATATTAATTGTATAGCCTGAGTTGATCCAGGATAAGAGTTGATCTTCAAAAACGAGAGATGGTTTTTTTAGTTGTCTACGTGAAAAAGTCGTTTGAAACCCGATACCAAGTTGTTGTTTGCCCTCATCATCAAGTGCTTTTTGATACGCTAATGAAATTGATAGATAAGTGTTTTTAATACCCTCTGTTTGGCTTATTTCCGAAAGCCCTAAAACTCCTATTGCAAAACAATCATTTTCAGGTGCTATTTTATTTAAAATTTTAGAATCAAAAAATATAGTACTCTGGGTATAAATTTTTTCCTGTGCGTTTACTTCTCTTCTAAAAGCGCCACCAATTCGATAGCTATTATTAAATCTCCCGGTATTAGCAGGGTTGATCAATAATGGAGAAGAATAAAATTGAGAAAATCTTACCTGACATATAGCAGTTAAATTACTGGCTAAACAAAAGAAAAACATAAGAGTAAATTTTTTCATCATTTTTATTATCTTTAAAAATTATTCTTTTCTTATATAAAAGAAAGCAGTTTTTTTTTATAAAACAATACCTCAAAGTGGTAATAGAAGAAAATTCTACGCTATAAAATAGTATGTTCAATTTTAGACATAATTTCCCACAACCCTCACCCAAATCGGTGGGTACCTCACCCTTCAAGACTCAACAGCTTTCTAAACATTTCATTTCGCTACACCCTAAATCTTTACCTTTGCGCCCATGATTGCAATAGATAACATCCTGGTAAGTGATGCTGTGCTCACCGAGCAGTTTGTCTGCGACCTGTCGAAGTGTAAAGGAGCCTGCTGTGTTGATGGAGATGCAGGTGCGCCACTGGAAAAGGATGAACTTAACAGGATAAATGAAGTGTATGATGCAGTGCTGCCCTACTTAAATGCAGAAAGTAAAAAAGAACTTGATCGCCAGGGCAGGTATGTCTACGATAAAGAATATGGCTGGGTAACACCCACCATTGAAAGTAAGGTATGTGTTTACGGCATACAGGACAAGGCTGGTATTGTAAAATGCGGTATAGAACAGGCTTACCTTGATGGGAAGATAGCATGGAAAAAACCTATCAGTTGCCACCTGTTTCCTATAATAACAAAAGAAAGCAAGCGCAGCGATAATGTATATGTGAATTATGAGCCAAGAGAAGATAATTGCAGTGCCGCCTGTACATTGGGTAAAAAATTAAAAGTACCCGTGTATGTTTTCTTAAAAGAAGCATTGACAAGGAAGTTTGGAACAAAATTCTATAATGCCCTGGAAGCAACTGCTGCTCATCTTAATAAAAAATAATTTTAAATTCTTAAAATGAAATCTTTGTATTGTAACTTTTTAACTTTTGCCTTTTTACTTTTACCTCCTGCTCGGTAAATAAAGCCAACAACGACGAAAGTTTAAAAAAATACTTTGACGAGAATAATGTTGACGGATGCTTTACCATGCTGAATAATGCAGATGGGGAAGTTACCGTTTATAATATGAAGTATGATACCATGCGGTTTTCACCGGCATCAACATTCAAGATATTTAATTCGCTGGTAGGTTTGCAAACCGGTGTGATCACTGATGAAAAAATGCAGATCAAATGGGATGGGCTTGTACGGGTTTTTCCTGGTGGCGATACAGCCAAAAACTGGAACAAGGATATGGATATGGCCGAAGCATTTAAAATAAGCAGTGTACCTTATTACCAGGAAGTGGCCAGGCGGATAGGAAAAGATACCATGCAGCAGTGGATAGATACTGTTGGATATGGCAATAAAAACATAAGCGGACCTGTTGATTCTTTCTGGTTGAATAATCAATTGAAGATCTCCCCTGATGAGCAACTGGGATTGGTAAAAAAATTGTATTTCGATCAGCTCCCCTTCCGTAAAAGTGTGCAGCAGATGGTAAGGGATGTAATGGTGCAGGAGAATAACACGGCATATAAATTGAGTTATAAAACCGGATGGGGCTTTGATGAAGATAAAAAAGCCATTGGCTGGGTTGTGGGATGGATAGAAGAAAACAAACACGTTTACTTTTTTGTAACTTTTGTAAAAGCGCCATCACACGATACAGATATCAGCACCATACGTTTAAATATAACTAAGGCCATTTTAAAGCAGTATGGTTTTTTTGAGGGTAAAAAATAATGGCTCAGTTTTTTTTAACAATGTGTATATAACCACATTTGTTAATTTGCGATTCACACTATGTTAGCATTTCAACATACAGCGTATCTTATTGCTTTAGCAGCCATACCGCTGTTCATATTACTTTATATTCTTTTAGTTAGCTGGAAAAAAAGAACAGTTAAAAAAATTGGAGATGCCAACCTGGTAAAAGAAATGATCAAAAATCATTCGCCTCAAAAATTCGCTTTAAAATTTGTTTTAACACTAATAGCTTTTTCATTGGGCGTTCTTGCACTGGCAAATCTCCGCTCTCCGGCAGGGGTACAAAAAGTAAACCGCAATGGGATCGACATTATGATCGCCATTGATGTGAGTAAAAGTATGCTGGCACAGGATGTAAGGCCCAACAGGTTAGAGCGTGCCAAACAGGCACTGGGTAAACTAATTGATAAACTGGAGAATGACCGAATAGGCATTGTTGTTTTTGCCGGCAAAGCTTATTTGCAGATGCCTTTAACAGGAGATCATGGTGCAGCAAAAATGTACCTGGCCTCAGCATCAACAGAAATAGTTCCAACGCAGGGCACTGTAATTTCCGATGCATTAAAAATGTGCCAGGCTTCTTTCAATTCCAAAGAGAAGAAATATAAAGCTGTAGTGTTGATCAGTGATGGAGAAGATCATGATAAAGGGGCTTTAAAAATTGCAGGCGAGATGGCTGAAGCAGGGATCGTGATAAATACGGTAGGTATTGGCTCTCCTTCGGGTTCAACCATTATTGATGAATTAACCAACCAGCCCAAGCAGGATGTTAATGGTAATACCGTCATCACCAGGTTAAATGAAGAAGAATTAATAAAGATCGCTGAAAAAGGCAATGGCATCTACCAGCTTTTTACCAATGCCGATGAGCTGGTAAATAAACTGGATACCGAATTAGGCAGTATGGATCAAAGAACGGTAACAGAAGATTCATTGATCAATTATAAAAATTTCTTTCCTTATTTTTTAGTCCTCGCATTATTTTTCCTGGTAATTGAATTGTTTATTTCCGAAAGAAAAAGACTTCAGATCACAAGATCAAGCGCTGTAAAAAATTCAGTCTTGTTTTTTTTAATACTTATAGCTTTTTCAATTTCACCTGTAGCTACATTTGCACAAAATGAAAAGGTTTTAATTAAACAGGGCAATGAAGCCTATGAAAAAAAGGAATACGAGACCGCAATAACTAATTATAAGCAGGCAACAGAGAAAAATCCTGCAAGTGCTACAGCTCCATATAATCTGGGCAATGCACTCTATAAAAATAAAAAGACAGATGATGCTGTGCAGGCCTATGATAATGCACTTTCTAATTCGGCTTCAAAGGAAGACAGGGCAAGAGCATTTTATAACAAGGGAGTAGTATTGCAGAATAATAAAAAGATCCCCGAATGTATAGAAGCGTATAAAAATGCATTGAAGCTCAATCCAAATGATGAGGATGCCCGCCAGAATCTTCAGAAAGCTTTGCAACAACAAAAAGAGCAACAACAGAGAGAGAATAAAGATAAAAAGGAAGAAAAGAAACCTAAGGAAGATAAAAAAAAGAAAGAAAAACCTAAAGAAGAGCAACAGCCTAAACAACAGCAATCAAAATTAACCAAGCAGGATGCAGAAGAAAAACTAAAAGCTTTACTACAGCAGGAAAAGAACCTGCAGGATAAGTTACGCAGGGTTAATCCTTCTTCATCAGCAAAACCTGAAAAAGATTGGTAGCATGATCTGGCGCCTCGTCTGACCATGCCTGAATATCACTATTTTTGTACCATGCAATTTTACAGCGAATCACTCACATCATACAAACGGCTAAAAACCAGGGAAGTTAAGATTGGCAACCTATTAATTGGTAATGGTCACCCCATTCGTGTACAAACAATGACTACCACCGATACCATGGATACCATGGCTACCGTTGAGCAGTCCATCCGTTGTATTGAAGCAGGGGCTGAGCTTGTAAGGATCACAGCCCCCTCAAAGAACGAAGCAGAAAATTTACAGAACATAAAAGATGAGTTAAGAAAAAGAGGTTATGATACACCACTTGTTGCCGATATACATTTTACTCCCAATGCTGCAGAGATTGCTGCCAGGATTGTAGAGAAGGTAAGAGTGAATCCCGGCAATTATGTTGATAAGAAAAAATTTGAACAGATAGATTATACTGATGCAGAATATGCTGAAGAGATAGAAAGGATACGTGAGCGTTTTACGCCGCTTGTAAGGATATGTAAAGAGCACGGCACGGCCATGCGTATTGGCACCAACCATGGAAGTTTGAGTGACCGTATCATGAGTCGCTATGGCGATACGGCAATGGGTATGGTGGAAAGTGCTATGGAATTTTTAAGGATAGCCAGATCGGAAGATTATCACAACATTGTGCTCAGCATGAAGAGCAGTAATCCG
>JBBQYS010000125.1:0-9217 GCA_038208485.1 Chitinophagales bacterium | reverse complement strand
AATAACCTGATTTATAATTTTAATAGCCTCACCGGCATACAGTATGGTATATACAATTTATCTTCTGATGGCGCTTACTATTACCACAACACTATAGTGCTTGATGATCCTAATTCTACTTCAGGAACTACCCGTGGTTTTTATCAAACTACTTCTGCCTCAAATATTGAGTTTAAAAATAACCTGGTAGTGATTGGAAGACAGGGAACAGGAGCCAAATATGCATTGTACTTTAATGCTGCTGCCAGTACAATCGCTTCAGATTACAATAATCTTTATCTTACCACCACGGTAGCAAGTCCTGCAAATACAGGATATCTCTCTGGTGCTGTTCCAGCTGACAAAGCCAGCCTCGCAGATTGGCAGGGAACTGGTTACGACGCTAATTCAGTTGCAATTATTCCAAATTTTACAGACGTAAACAATGGAGATTTCACGCCACAAACTGCAGCACTTGATAATAAAGGAACAAATGTTGGCGTGGCTAATGATATTATAAATGCTCCAAGAAGTGGAACAACGCCGGATATTGGGGCTTATGAGTTTAGTGTACCAGTATGTGCCTCACCACCAACGGCAGGAACTACTACAAGCGATGCAGTAGGTGTTATATGCCCGGATACCCAGGTAAATATTAGCCTGAGTGGGAACTCTACAGGTCTTACACAAACATATCAGCTGCAGTCTGCTACAACTCTCGCCGGTACTTATTCGGATATCGGGACAGCTCAGAATACTTTTGGTTTTACACAAAATCCCGTGGCAACTATTTATTATAGAATAGCTGTAACCTGCAGTGGGAATACCGAGTTTTCAATACCAGTAGAAGTAGTAGTTGCGCAGCTCTATCCATCAGGAACCTATACTATTAATAGTGCAGTTGCAACAGGTGGCGGAAATTTCCAGACTTTTGCAGATGCAGTTAGTGCTATTTCATGCGGAATAGCTGGTCCGGTTACCTTTAACGTAGCTGCAGCCAGTGGGCCATATACAGAGCAGGTTACTATACCTGCGGTATTTAACACCTCAGCTACCAATACAATTACTTTCAACGGTAATGGCAATACCTTGCAGTTTACACCTGTAGCTACAGCCCGCTACATCATAAAACTGGATGGTACCGACTATGTTACCATTGACAGCTTGAATATAGTAACGCTTGATCCGACTTACGGTTGGGGGGTTTGGCTTACCAATGCTGCTGACAACAATACCATAAGCAGGTGTACCATTAACCTGGATGCTGTAACCAGTTTGTCTAGTGGTAACAGTGTTGGTGTGGTAGCTACCGCATCTGCGACTTCAGTATTCAGCGCAGGCAATAATGCCAATGGGACTGTGGTGAGCAATTGCACCATTTCCGGTGGCTATGAAAGTGTACACTGGTATGGCGCATCTGCTACTATTTTAGCAGATAATAAGGTAATGAACTCTACGCTAAAAGACTTTCACATTTACGGTGTGTATGCATACTATACCAGCGGCAGTGTGGTGAGCGGAAATGACATAAAGCGGGACACAAGAACTACCGGAAGTACCTTTTATGGTGTGTATTTAACCACGGGCAACCGTAATGCTAATATCGATGCCAACAGGATACATGACACACATAATATGCAAACATCACAATCAGGTTCTGCCTATGGTATTTATTTTACAGGATCTGATGCCACGGCTGGGAATGAAAACAGGGTGACTAATAACCTGATCTATAATTTTAATGCTACCACCGGTATTCAATATGGTATCAGCAATAGCGGCTCTGATGGAGCTCTGTACTACCACAACACAATAGTGCTGGATGATCCTAGCTCTACCTCAGGTACTACCTATGGTTTCCACCAAACGGCCACAGCCACCGGGATAGATTTAAAGAATAATATCATAAAAATAGGCAGGGCAGGCACAGGTAGTAAGTATGCCCTCTACTTCGGTGCGACTACTACGGCAAGCACCATAACCAGTGATTATAATGATCTGCTGGTTACCAGTACAGGTGGAACAATAAATGCCACCGGTTACCTGGGTGTACCAACACCTGCAACTACCTACACTACATTATCGGATTGGCAGACTGGTACCGGTTATGATTTGAATTCTGTAGCTATTGAGCCAAACTTTAATTCTCCGGCGACAGGAAATTACCAACCACAAACGGCAGCACTGGATAATAAAGGCACGAATGTAGGTGTGGCTAATGATATCACAGGAGCTTCAAGAGCTGCTACACCAGATATAGGCGCTTATGAATTTACAGCCGGAGTAGTACCGGTAAAATTATTGGCGCTGAATGCAGTACAACAAAAAGTTGATATCATAGTGACCTGGAAAACTTCCAATGAAGTCAACAGCAGTCATTATGAAGTTGAACGTTCTGTAAATGGTACTGACTTTAGTTTCGCCGGTTCAGTTACTTCTCAGAATACCTTAGGAAATGCGCAGTATGCATTCCGTGATGTAGATGCTGTTTATACAGCAACAGGGTCACTGATCTATTATCGTTTAAAAATGGTAGACACCGATGGCCGTTTCACGTATTCTGAAATAGTAAAAGTAAAAATTGACAAGAAAACTTCAGTAGAACTTACAGCTTACCCTAATCCATTTAAAGAAAAATTAAGCTTTAGGATAAATGTAACTGCAAACACAAGTGCTACTGTCGTGATTACTGATGTTTCCGGAAGAAAACTAAGCTCATTTAGCTTGCAATTGAACAGTGGGTTGAACAATTTACCCGTGCAGCTTCCCTCTGATCTCTCTTCAGGGATTTATATTGCCAGGGTGCTGATTGGAGAAGAAATATTCACGATCAAACTAATTAAGGAATAAATATTCTTCTAAATGATACATTAAATGCTCTCTGAAAAGGGAGCATTTTTTTTGCTAAAATTTTGGCAACTGCTCTGCACTTTGTTTAATTCCTGCAACTTTCACATAAGTTTGCAATGGTCATTTGCTTATTTATGCGCTTACGTAAGTTTATTCTTTTATTTAATATTGTTTTGGTCTCTGCCCTGGTTTCTATCACTGACAGCGGCTGTGCCAATATTGGAATGCCTACCGGTGGCCCAAGGGATTCTCTGCCTCCGCAAATAGTGGAAACGAGGCCTGGAGAAAATGCTGTTAATGTGACTACTGATCGCATCACCCTGGTGTTTGATGAATTTGTAGATGTGCAAAATGCACTCAGCAATATTATTGTTTCGCCATTGCAAAATAAGAGCCCAATAGTAAGGTCAAACCTGCGTACAGTTACTATAAAACTCCAGGATACCTTACAGTCCAATACGACTTACATCATTAATTTTGGTGATGCCATTAAGGATGTAAATGAAGGAAACGTATTTAAAAATTACAATTACAGTTTTTCTACCGGGCCATATATTGACTCATTAACTTTTTCAGGAAATGTAATACTGGCAGAAACCGGGCAGGTAGATACCACACTCCTGGTATATCTCTACCAGAATGCCATTGATACAGCGGTGCTGAATACAAAACCAAAATACATTTCCCGGCTTGATGGAAAAGGGGATTTCAAATTTACCAATCTGCCAGCAGGAAATTTCAGGGTATACGCTTTAAAGGATGGTGATGGGGGCAAAACATACAACAGCAAAGCTGAACTCTTTGGATTTCTTCCGGGCAACAATGTTGTTATAATCAATGATACTACCAATCCTGTAAGAATTTTTGCTTATGCCGAAGATGAAAGAGACCGGTCTTTTGGAAATACGCAAACTGCTGCAACTACCGGGGGAAATAAAAAAAATCCATTGCGTATTACTACCTCGGCTGCAGAGAAACAGGACTTGCTAAATCCCTTGATCATTAATTTTTCAAATCCCGTTTTGCCCTTGCCACTAAATAGTATCAGGCTCACCGATACCAATTACAGGACAATACCAAATACTATTCCCTTGTTAGATAGTACGCATACAAATGCTACAATCAATGCGGTATGGCAGCCCGATACAGATTACCGCCTGGTCATCAATAATGAAAATTTTAAAGATAGCCTGGGAAATAACCTGTTTAAAAGTGATACCATAAGCTTTACTACCAAAAGCAATGAGGATTATGGAAAATTACTTTTGCGTTTTACAAATCTGAAAATGGCGGAAAATCCTGTGCTGATATTATCAAAAGGGCTGGATTCACCGGTTTATTATCCACTCACTACTACCACCTGGCAAAACAATATGCTACCTCCGGGAGAATATAGTATCCGCATTTTATATGATGAGAACAAAAACGGGAAATGGGATCCGGGAAATTTCAGGGAAAACAAACAGCCGGAAAAAGTAATTGCTATTGAGCAGAAAATTGGCGTGAAGGCCAATTGGGAAAATGAGAATGACATAATTCTTGAGCAATAACAAACTTATTTATTCTTCACGCAGTTTGTTTCTCCCAATTAAAATAAAAACACCAACAGCCATAGCAAATGCACCGGCGTATTGCGGCCAGATCACCTTTTCTTCCATTTTTTTACGAATAACGGTAGAGCCTGTTTTTGATAGACGTTCATTCTTACTGAAAGAATAGCCACGAAACACTAACAAGCCGATTCCAATTGTTATTAATATAATTCCAATTATTTTCATTGTAGTTTTAAATCTAATTTTTCTTTATTCTAACAGTTCCTATCTTACTTACGGTTTTTTCCCGTTTTTGATTTTACTGATGCAAGTACAATTTTTCTTCATGGTTTTCTTCTGCTTCATTTATAGAATGTGTTTCATGAATATCCCTTTTATTCCTCGTAAGCTCACTAAGCGTTGAATAATATTTGTGCAATATAAGTACGATGGCTAATGAACCAATGATAGCCCATGTGCTACCGGTAAAAGCAGTTGCCTTACTGTAAAATTGTTCAAATATGCTTTTTGATTTTGCAGACATGATCTTGAGGTGCTTTAGCTGTGTTTAATTAAATCATTTATTGTGCCATGTAATTTTCAACAATTGTAAGATATCTTTTACTTTATATGGAAATTTTTTACGCTATAATGTTGATTTCATAGAGGCAGTGCAGAATATCGTAAATTTGTGGCTGATAATTTCAAATTATGTCTACACAAACAATAGAGAAACCAGTACTTACACCAAAAGATTTTGCAACAGACCAGGAAGTGCGCTGGTGCCCCGGCTGCGGCGATTATTCAATTCTTGCCCAGGTACAAAAAATAATGCCCACACTGGGAATTCCCAAGGAGAATATTGTAATCGTTAGTGGTATTGGTTGCAGCAGCCGGTTCCCATATTATATGAATACTTATGGTATGCACAGTATTCATGGCCGAGCAACTGCTGTTGCAAGCGGATTGAAAGCTGCCCGTCCGGAACTCAGCGTTTGGATTGTAACAGGTGATGGGGATGGATTAAGCATTGGTGGAAACCATACGATTCATCTGCTCCGTAGAAATTTTGATGTAAATATTTTATTGTTCAATAACCAGATATATGGCCTTACGAAAGGACAATATTCTCCAACAAGTGAAGAGAAAAAAGTAACCAAGAGTACGCCAATGGGTAGCATAGATCACCCGTTTAATCCTCTTGCTTTGGCAATGGGTGCAGATGCGAGTTTCATTGCCCGCACTATGGACCGTGACCCAAAGCACCTGCAGGCTATGCTTTTGCGCAGCCAGGCACACAAAGGATCTTCTTTCCTGGAAATCTACCAGAACTGTAATATTTTTAATGATGGTGCATTTGCTGTCTTCACAGAAAAATCAACCAAGCCTGACGAAGCTTTGTTCCTGGAACAGGGAAAGCCATTGGTGTTTGGCGCTACACAAAACAAAGGGATCAAGCTTGATGGATTTAAACCAGTGATCGTAGACCTTGAAGAAGGTGCTTCGCATGATGACCTTTGGATACATGATGAAAAAGATTTTTACAAAGCGCAGATCCTTATCCGCATGTTTGATGATCCAAATCTTCAGGGACATTTACCCAGGCCGTTTGGTGTTTTCTTTGAAACAGACAGAGCCTGCTACGAAGACGTTATGGCAATGCAACTTGAAGAAGTGATTGCAAATAAAGGCGCCGGAGATCTGGATAAATTATTGCGTGGAAGAGAAATCTGGACGATAAGCTAATGCAGCGTTTCTAAGGAGATAACAATCTTTTACTAAAACACTATGAAGAAAATAATCATACTTCCAGCCTTATTTTTTCTTGTACATATATTATATATTGGTTGCTGCAAATGTGTAGAATCCCTTGGTGGAAAGCCTTACAGAGATATTAAAGGGGTAATTGTAAAGGAATATGGCAATGCAGGAAAGTTTAGCCGGGACACAGTTTATATTAGAGATACATTAACCGTTGGTTTCATATTTCCCTATGAGTACATTGCAACAAATACTAAAAATCCAATGCTTCCTTTTGTAGGAACTGCCAATGCTTTGTCTTGCAATTGTATAAATATTGAGGACAGTGGTTACAAGTATAAAATAGATTCCCTCAAAATAACGAGTGATAAGGATATTTTCGGTATACAAGCCGGGCAGGATCTCAGTGGCTTATTTACCGGAGTTCTATCAAGAAGAGGTTCCGGAGTTACTCAATACAATTTCAGCATCCCACAGGTATTAGATTCTTTCAACCTGACGAGAAATTATGATCAGTTGTTTTTGATATTGGACAGATCTTCCCCGGTTATAAAAACCCATAAATTTACCTATAGGATATTTGTAAATGGTAGCGTTCTTCAAACCACAAGCCAGGGAAAACTTTACTGGGAGTAGGTTTTTTGAGAAATTAATTGAACAGTATTGATTCAGTAATTAATTTATGGTTTGTCACTATGACTGACAACAGCTTTCTCCCTCATTTTTGTTTTGATCAGCCTCATCAGAAAATAAAATCTTTCTGTATGTGTTCTGGTCAAACCCTCTAAAAGCAATTTTTCTTCAGCTTTATCAAATGCTTGAGCCAAAGCTTATTCGTCAGTTATTCTTTTAATGATTCGGGTTCCTGCATAAAAAAATCATTATAAAGTTCAGGTAGTGATCAACATTTCCGAACCCCTAAACTTTTAAACAATTTTAAACAACACTAACAATTCTCAACAACTCTCAACAACTCTCAACAACCCTCAACAACCCTCAACAACTCTCAACAACTCTTCCAACTCTCAACAACTCTTCAAACCCTCCCAACCCTTCTAACCAACCAATCCCTTCTCCACCAAATACTCCGCTATCTGCACAGCATTAGTCGCTGCACCTTTCCTAAGATTGTCACTTACTATCCAGCAATTAAGTGTATTGGCCTGTGTTTCATCCCGGCGAATACGGCCAACAAAAGTATCGTCTTTATCATGTGCCGTTAATGGCATTGGATACGATTGATTCGCAAGATCATCTTGTACAGTAATGCCGGGTGCATTTTCCAGGATGGAAATAATATCATTTAATTCAAAGTCATTGTGGAATTCTATGTTCACACTTTCGCTATGTCCACCCATGGTAGGAATGCGCACACAGGTTGCAGTAACAGCGACTGAATCATCATTAAGAATTTTTTTGGTTTCATTCACCATTTTCATTTCTTCTTTAGTGTAGCCGTTATCTGTGAACACATCTATTTGTGGAATCACATTCATATCGATCTGGTATTTATAAGCCATCTCGCCTTCTATGCCATTCCTTTCATTCATCATTTGTGTTACAGCTTTTACACCGGTACCTGTCACACTTTGGTAAGTGCTTACTACCACTCTTTTTATTTTGTATCTATCATGCAATGGTTTTAGGGCCAATACCATTTGTATGGTGCTGCAGTTTGGGTTGGCTATGATCTTGTCATCGGCAGATAATTCTGTAGCATTTACTTCCGGCACAACCAGTTTTTTCCCGGCCTCCATGCGCCAGGCGCTGCTGTTGTCTATTACAGTTATTCCAGCTGCTGCAAATTTTGGTGCCCACTCTTTACTTGTATCACCACCGGCTGAGAATAAGGCCAGTGCTGGTTTTGCATCAATGGCTGCCTGCATGCTGTAGATGGTATAATCCTTATCCTTCCAGGTGAGTGGTTTACCCACACTGCGCTCGGAGGCCACGGGGATGAGTTCTGTAACCGGGAAATTTCTTTCGGCAAGTACCTGTAACATTTTGCTACCTACAAGGCCGGTAGCGCCTACAACTGCAATTTTCATTTCTTATTCTTTAAGCTTGATTGGTGAAGTGTTCAAAGATGGTGGATTTTAGGCAAAAGGGAAAATGCAACTTCTGGAAAATGTTTACTTATACCAGGTTTATAAAATTGGAACCGTCAGCCTGATAGAAGGTAAAATATAATTCTTACTGACAAAAAATGTTGGTTCGATGCTAAGCCTGTCTTTCAGAAAAGTAAATTTGCTGAAACCTACCTGGAAAGTGTTTTTATCAAAATAATCTCCATCTCTATTTACCAGGTAACCTAGGGTAATGTAGGGAAACACAATTCCATTATTGTTTAGAAAACTATTCTTGTTTTTACTCTTGTAGATATAATTAATACCTCCAAAAGAATTCTTTGGAATAATTCTATTGCCATTATCATTTCGTGCAAATACAACAGGTGTTTCACTGTAGAGACCAAAGTATTGATAACTGTTTACTGTGCTTTTATTTAGCCCAATAGTAACATTAAGCGTAGGCAAAAGCTTACTTTCAAAATTCTGTAAAGTTGTATTTAAACCTGAGACTAAATTCAGTTTTGAATTTTTTATTCCATAAGGGGAATCTGCAGAAATCTCTTCATATTTTTTATTGGTTACTGATCCGTCTTTTAGTGTTTTCCATCCTTTGCTATTTCCTTCCTCAACCCTGGTAATTATTTCATTCAGCATTCCATCAGTAAACTGACCAAGATCAGTCAAATGATTCAGGTAAAAACTAACCCTGTAAAAATGTGTACGATCGGTATTGCTGATGAAACTAACTGTATCCTGCCCCGTCTTTAGCAATGAAACCGTTCCATTGATAGAAACATATTGTTGCGCTCCAGCAGCATATTTTGTAAGTTTTATTTTTTTATTTTCTGAAGCATCTATCACGTAATCTATTCTCTTAATGTCTATACCATCTTGCAATGAGTCTTTCAAAGGTTTTATGGCGAGGATAAATTCATCCATCAAAGAATCCAGGTTTTTGATATCAGAAATTTCGGTAGAGGGGCCAAGCTCTAAAACTATTTTTTCATTTTGTGGCAGTGCCACTTT
>JBBQYS010000124.1:0-9232 GCA_038208485.1 Chitinophagales bacterium | reverse complement strand
AAGATCGGTAGAAACAGAAGCAACGGTAACTACTGCAAGCGGCTGGCAGACACTGGAATTTAATTTTGCCAATCCTGCAGCAGGAACAGCGGCCATGAACCTTGCGTTCAATTACAACAAAGTATCTATCTTCTTCAACTTTGGTGTAACAGGTGCTACAGCTGGCGAGCGGACTTATTATTTTGACGATGTAAAGTTTGGCGCAATACCTGCACCAGCTGCACCGGCAGTTACAGCCGCTGTTAACTATTGTCAAAATACCACGGCAACACCTCTAACGGCAACGGCTACCAGTGGTAATACTTTATTATGGTATACAGTTGCAACGGGCGGAACAGGTAGTGCAACGCCACCGACTCCCGCAACGACTACTGCAGGTACTACCAATTTTTATGTAAGCCAAGTCAATGCTTCTTCAGTGGAAGGACCAAGATCAATGATTGCAGTAACAGTTACTGGAGCTCCGGCAGCACCAACAGTGGTAACACCCGTTGCCATCTGCCAGGGCAGTACCTCACAAACTTTGACTGCCACACCGGCTGCTGGCAATACGCTCAGTTGGTATACTGCTGCAATGGGCGGTACAGCAATAGCTGCACCTACGCCAGCAACTAGTATGGCAGGAACAACATCCTATTATGTAAGCCAAACAAATACCCAGGGATGTCAAAGTTCCAGAGCATTAATCAACGTGGTTGTAAATGCAAGACCGGCTACCCCAGTACTCACCGCAGGACCCTACACAAGGTTATTTCCCGGGTTAACTACTACCATCACAGCCTCGGCAGCAGCGGGCACTGGCAACACTTACGAATGGTTCAAAAATGATATCATGCTTGGATCACAAACAGCCAATTCTCTCAGCGTAAATGTGAATGGACTGGGAACTTATAAGATGCAAATCACCAATGCCTCGGGTTGCTCAAGCATGTCAAATATGGTAACGATTGCTGATTCAACAAATAGCAGGTTATTTGTTTATCCAAATCCTTCCAGCGGTCAATTCCAGGTTAGGTTCCAAAGTGATGTTAACAATCTACAGCCAAGAACGCTGACAGTTTACGATGGCAGAGGTGCTCTTGTCTTTAGTGCCAGGTATGTTATGTTTGGTGCTTACACACCTATACCGGTTGATTTAAGTAATCACCCAGATGGAATTTATACCGTGTATTTAATGGATAAAGACGGCAAAAGAATAAAGACGGAAAGGGTAGTTATTTACAAGTAACCGTATAAAAAAATTGAAAAATGTAAGAGATATAGTAGCACCTGTTGCATTTGATAGGCAGTTAGACAAAATTCCTGGCAGGGATTACAGGAAGTGTTCATTAAAAAAATAAAATTTAAATAGCTAGTAAGATTCATAGGTATATACGCTTAGGCCGCCAATCACTTTTTGTTGGTAGGGGAATTGGAAGGGGTCTTGAAATGATTTTTGAATCGTTTCAATTCTTTTCTTAGAAATTAAAAGCTTTACTGTGTAAAAACATAAGGTTTTAATTTAAAGAGGTTGTTATTGGGATGCCTAGGCGTATATGCAATTAACTTTATTACCCGCAGCATAAAATCCTCACTCTCTTTTTAAAGTAATAAGGGCATTCGGTTTATAATACAGCGAGAGGTATTTATGGGGTTAATTTCATTCTTATAAAGATCCACCCTCTACTAAAATAGTTTCTGTTGTTAGTTCCTGTGTGATAGTGCTGCCTTCAAGGCAGGCCATCATGCTCGAAAAGGCAAGTTTACCTAGTTTATTTCCACTTGTTTCTACGTAAGTAATTTCTGGGTAATATAATGTAGGAATAAAACCATTACTGATCGCAATAATTGAAATTTCATCCGGAAATGATAAATGGTTTTTCTGTATTGCCTTCATTGCACCAGTAAGTATTTCGTCGCTCATACAAAAAAGGGTGTCAGGCTTTTGTTCCAGGTATTTAGATGTGAGGGTAGCAGCATCAGTAGCATTAGATGCAAAATCTATTAATACTGTTATGGACGGTGCCTTTGCGCTAATCGTTTCTTTAAAGGCCGCCAGTCTTTTGCGGGTAATCAACAGCCGCTCGCTGCCAAACAAGGCCAACACCTTTTTTTTCTTTTTGTCAATGATGGCATCTGCAGCCATTCGTGCAGCCGCGGCATCTGCTACGCATACTTTATTGCAGTCTTTTATGTCCGGGACTTTATCGAAAAAAATTACAGGAATCTTTAGTTCCTTGAATTTAATATAAGGCTCAAGTTCGTTGGTGTGTGACGAAATGCAGGCAAACAAACCTGTTACCCTGTTTTGACGGCAAAGTTTTAAGCTGGTAGCTTCAATAACAGGATCATCGCCAGATTGTAGGATCATCAGTGAATAATTGTTTTTCCGGCATTCTTCCTCTACACTTGAAATAAAAGTGTCGTAGAAAAAATTAGAAATAGAAGGAACGATCAACCCGAACAACCGTGTGTTGTTGGTTCTCAGATTTATGGCATTTGCGTTAGGTTCATAATCCATGGTAGTTGCCAACTCCATTACGCGGCGTTTGGTTTTTTCAGAAATATCCGGGTGGTTTTTAAGCGCCCTTGAAACAGTTGATATGCTCAGATCTAGTAATTGCGAAATATTTTTGAGGGTTGTATTATTCATAAGTCAAAAATTATTTCCTTAAAATTAAAGTTAATATCCACAGCAAACGTTTGCGAAAATGTTTGCACTGTCATTTGAATGATATTATTATTTAATGATGATTTAGCAATTTATAATTTATACTAAATTTAGTGAGTGCTAAACTGTTTTATTTTTTTGTATAGATGAAAAAGTATTGTTTATATTACATTACGATAAAAGTCTATAGCTTTTAAATAGAAATATCACATCGTATTTCATTTTGTTTTTACCATAAATTATCGATTATGCTGCTTGTTCTACAAAAAAAAATCAGTCTGCTGGTGCTCGCTACCTTAGCCTTCACCGCAAGTGCCCTCGCTCAATCAAACGTTTCAGGTACAGTTAAAGACAAAGATGGTCAGCCTGTTGCTGGAGTTTCAGTCACGGTAAAGGGTGGCAACAAGGGAACTTCAACCAATGCGGAGGGCGATTTCTCTTTAACGGCCGTAGCGGCCAGGGCTTCTTTAATATTTTCTGCTACGGGTTATGCCCAGCAGGAAGTAAGGGTTTCAGGAACTGACGCCATTTCTATTACACTTCTTACCAGTATTGGAAGCATGGATGAAGTAGTTGTAATTGGTTACGGTACAGCCAAAAGAAAAGATATAACAGGTGCAGTAACAACTGTTGGAGAGAAAGATTTTAATAAAGGCACTTACACCTCTGCTGATCAGCTGATACAGGGAAAGGTCGCTGGTGTTCAAATGTTGAATAACAGTGGTCAGCCTGGTGGTGCTTCAACAGTTAAAATCAGGGGAAATTCAACGGTAACAGGTAGTGGCCAGCCATTATATGTTGTAGATGGCGTTCCGCTAGATGGTAGGTCGCCAAGACCAGGATTAGGAGACATAGGAACAGGAGGAAGTAATCCTGGAAGCAATCCGTTAAACTTTATCAATCCTGCAGATATTGCTTCTATAGATGTTTTAAAAGATGCCTCTGCTACTGCCATTTATGGCTCGAGGGCAGCTTATGGGGTAATTTTAATCACCACGAAAAGAGGTCAGTCAGGTCAATCAAAAATTGATTTCGGTATTTCTACAGGGTTTTCGAACATAGCAAAAAAACTTGAAGTGCTTGATGCAGGCCAGTTTAGGCAAGCGCTTACTTATTATGGTTTGGGAGCTAACAATGATAGGGGTGCTTCAGTTGATGCATTGGATGAAATTTTGCAGACAGGTATTCTTCAAAACTATAATCTTGCTATCAGCGGTGGAACAGAGAGTGCGAAGTTTAGATTTTCCATGGGTGTGCTCGATCAAACAGGAATAGTAAGAAAAACCGGCATAAAAAAATATACCGCTAACATTAGTGGAAATTTTAAGTTCCTGGAAAGTAAAAACCTTGGATTAGACATTAATATTATACCAAGCCAATATTCTGAAAATATTGCTCCTATTTCGAATAATGCAGGATCAAGGGGTAGTTTGATTGGAAATGCTTTACAATGGAATCCAACAGAAAAGTTGATAGTGAGGAATGCAGCTAATACTGCAGATTCCTTTAACGTTGTGCGTGGGGGCGATTTGATAAATCCTGTAGCTTTGAATGAAGCCGTAACAGATCGTTCAAAGGTTACAACTATACTAGCAAGTATCTCTCCTTATTATAAGTTTTCTAAATCACTTGAGTACAGGTTTCTCTATAGCGTAAATTATGGCACTGGAACCAGAAGAACAACCATTCAGCCTTTTATTAATTTCAATGACGTTTTAGATAGAGGCAGGGCCTTGATAGGATCGAACGAATTAGTGACTTCACAATACACCAGTACCCTAAACTTCAACAGGAAGATAGCAAACAATCTAAGTTTAAATGCGGTTGCGGGTTACGAATATCTGAAATACAGCAACAAGGGCTTTAGCCAGAGCGGATTTGGTGCAGCAGGTGGTGGATTTGGTAATTATGGTTTAGACTTCACTAACTATATCCAATATACAAATCCGTCAAATAGGGGTATTGGGTCTTTTGCTGATCCTAGTTATGAAATTCAATCTTATTTTGCACGTGCAGCTTTTAGTTACGCTGATAAATATTTTATTACTGGTACGTTCCGTGCTGACGGATCATCTAAGTTTGGAACCAATAATAAGTATGGTTATTTTCCTTCTGTATCTGGGGCATGGGTAGTGAGCAAAGAGAGCTTTTTTAATGTTGATTTCATTAATAATTTAAAAATACGTGGTGGTTGGGGTAAGACAGGAAACCAGGAGTTTCCTTCTGGTTCGGCACAACGTAGGTATAATTTTGGCGGAGATGGAACTTCCATTAATATAAGTAACAATGCCAATGAAAATCTTAAATGGCAGTCAGACAGGCAGTACAACATTGGGGCAGACATGAGCTTCTTGAAAAATAAAGTTTCTCTCACCGTTGATTATTTCAATAAAAAAACTACGGACCTTCTGTTTCCAACAGAACCTATTCAGCCAGCTGCACCAGGTGGTGCAATTACCTGGGATAACCTAGCTGGGGAGATTGTAAATAAGGGACTTGAGGTTGCAATAAACTCTACCATCATAAGCAAAGAAGATTTTTCTTTCGAGTTTGGTGTGAATGCAACTTTTATTAAAAATAATGTGTCTGGTCTTGCAGGTTCTATTAATACAGGTGCTTTAGATGGACAAGGTATTTCCGGGTCAACTGTACAAGTTATTCGTAGTGGCCTCCCGATCAATGCATTTGTAACCAGGGATTTTCTTGGTTTCGATAAAACTACAGGGTTAGCAAATTACCAAAAGGATGGAGACGTTTTATATTATAAAGGCAGCCCCAATCCTGAAACTTTACTAGGTATCTCAACAACCGTTAGGTACAAAAAACTTAGTTTAAATGCGGCCTTAAACGGGGCATTTGGTCACTTAATTTATAACAACACCTTGAATAACGTAATCAATGTTGGTAGTATCAATAATGGCAAAAACATTGCATTATCGGTTTTTCAAAATCCAATAAAAGAATCTTTTGCAAATCCGGTAACGGCCTCATCAAGATTCCTTGAAAAAGGTGATTACGTTAAACTGACCAATGCTACCCTTTCGTACTCAGTTGGAGATATAGGTAAAGTTTTTAAAGGGACAAATATTTATGTAACTGGTCAAAATCTATTTGTTATAACCAATTATTCTGGATTTGACCCTGAAGTAAATGTTGACAAAAATGTAAATGGGGTTCCTTCGGTGGGAATTGAATATGTACCGTATCCATCAGCCAGGATCGTAACTTTTGGAATAAATGTTTCTCTTTAAATCTAATATTTAAAATTAAATATATGAAATACAAATTAATAATATTCATCGGCTTGCTCTCGGTTACGCTTACGAATTGCACCAAGTTAGATGAAGAATTGAATGGGCAGATTAACCTGACAAATACAGCAGGCGGCACCGCAAATATTGATGCCCTTTTAAATGGAACTTACAACAGTTTTAGAGGACTTTTTCAAGACCAGGGAAATCTGCTGGCCTTAGGAGAAATGTCTACGGATGCATTAATTGGTCCAACACGTGGTGGTGATTGGGATGATAACGGAGCATGGCGTGTACTACACACACATAGGTTTGACGGTGATAATGTGCACGTGAGAAATGTTTGGGCAGCTTTGGGAGGAGTGAATTTTGCTGCCACTGATATTTTACGATTTAGTCCAAACCCCGAGCAGGCGGCTCAGGCAAGGTTGCTGCGTGCTTTCGCTCAATACCTCACACTAGATTATTTTGACCAGGTTCCTTATCGTGAGCCTGGAGAAAGCGCAGTATTGCCCTCTAAAGTGAGGAAGGGTACAGAGGCGCTAACTTACATTATATCAGAATTAAATGCGATCATTCCTACTTTGCCTGCAGGTCCTGTTATAAGAGCTAACAAAAATGCGGCAAGGGTTTTATTGATGAAGTGTTATTTAAACAAGGGGGTTTACGCAAATAGAGCAGCACCCACCTTCGCTGCAGCGGATATGCAACAAATAATAACGCTTGCAGACCAGATCATTGCAGGTCCTTATTCATTTAGCACCAGTTACTTTGACAATTTTGCTCCTAACAATGGTACGATTGGAAAAGAAAATATTTGGACCCAGGAAAATATCGGAGGCACATCATCTGGTGGGGTAAGATCAAGATGGCACATGACGATGCATTACAATCAGCAGCCTAGCGGTTGGAACGGCTTCACGAGTTTATCTGATTTTTACAACAAATTTGAAGCTTCAGATAAAAGAAGGGGAGTTGCTTATTCTTACACCTCACCCAACCCTCCTGCAAATCCAGCAAATGCAGTAAACGTAGGTTTTTTGATTGGTCAGCAGTTTAACATGTTTACAGGTGTTCCACTAAAGGATAGAACCGGTGCTCCACTAGTATTTACTCCTGGAGTGAAAATTATAGAAAAGGGAAATAACCTGGAGGTAACTGGTATCCGTGCATACAAGTTTCCAATAGATTTTCAGTTTGATGATAATGGAAATGTGGATAACGACTATCCAATCTTCAGGTTAGGTGACGTTATGTTGATGAAGGCGGAGGCATTATTGCGTTCAAGTTCAGCAGCTGCAGGCCTGGCTATTGTCAACACGATACGCTTAAACAGGGGAGCCACCGCTTTGGGTTCTTTAACCCTGGACAATATGATCGATGAAAGAGGCAGGGAAATGTATTTGGAAACATGGAGAAGAGAAGACCTTGTCCGTTTTGGAAAGTTCCTATTACCAATGCAGGAAAAGCCAGAGACAAGCGATCCTAAATACTTACTATTCCCTATTCCATTTGGGCAGTTAGCAGCAAATCCTAACTTGACTTCTAATCCTGGATATTAGTAGTTAACTAAAAATATAAAAAACAAAAGGCCATTTATTTGGCCTTTTGTTTTTTACCCAATGCAGATGCAAAAAGCATTGTTATTTTAGGCTAAGATTGAATTTGTGTTGAAATAAAGCGATAAATTTATTTTTTATCAGCGTCATGTTGTTCTCCATTTTACAATCTGCTATTAATGAGGTTAATTTTGTTTGTTTTTCTTTCATGCCTTTTTCTTTGCTCGTGTAAAACCAAACCCGGCCCAACACTGTTTGAACTACAAAGCAGCACGGGCATTGACTTTAACAACGAAGTGATTGATGGTGAACTTGAAAACAGTTTTTACTTTCGCAATTATTACAATGGTGGCGGGGTAGCCGCAGGTGATATCAATAATGATGGTCTTCCAGATTTGATGCTCACTTCCAACCTCGGTGAGAACAAATTGTACCTTAACAAGGGTAATTTCAAATTTGAAGACATCTCCATTAAATCTGGTCTTCGCCAGGATAGTATGTGGAGCACGGGTGTCCTGATGGTAGATATCAACCACGATGGCTTTCTGGATATTTTCGTTTGCAACTCCGGTCATATGAAAAATGGCAACAGGAAAAACAAACTCTATGTAAATAACCGCAACCTTACTTTCACGGAATCCGCCGCTACTTACGGTTTAGATATTGCAGCCTATACAACACACGTATCTTTTTTTGATTACGATCTCGATGGCGATCTCGATTGTTTCATGATCAACAACAGCCCGATTCCAATTAATAGTATCGGCAATTCTAACAGAAGAAATATTCCGGATGCCAATTGGCCGGTAGCCGGCTTTTTAAAAGGTGGAGGTGATCATTTGTATAAAAATGATAATGGATTCTTCAAAGAAGTTACCCTGGAAGCGGGTATTCATGGCAGCCTGATGAGTTTCGGTTTGGGCGTTTCTGTAGGGGATGTAAACAACGATGGCTATCCTGATATTTTTGTAGCCAATGATTCCTACGAAAAAGATTATCTCTACATCAATCAAAAAAATGGGAAGTTCAAAGACCGGTCAGAAGACGACATGGAACATCATAGTTTTTCATCGATGGGTGCCGATATAGCCGATGTAAACAATGATGGTTACAACGATATTTTTACAACAGATATGTTGCCTGGCGATGACTATCGTTTGAAAACATTGGGTTCTTTTGATAATATTGATTTGTATAAGACAAGGTTGAATGAAGGCTTTTATCACCAGTATATGAAGAACTGTCTTTTTATAAATAACAAAGATGGTAAGTTTGTAGAAACTGCTAATTTCAGTGGCGTATCAGGTACAGACTGGAGCTGGGGCGCATTATTTTTTGATGCAGACAATGATGGCTTCAATGATATTTATGTTTGCAATGGCATTAACCATGATGTAACCAATCTCGACTTCATGGATTTTTTTGCAAACGATGTGGTGCAAAATATGATTGTTTCCGGGCAGAAAAAAAGCGTTGACTCTGTTGTAAAACACATCCCAATCAACTTAATTCCAAATAAGGCCTTTAGGAACAAAGGAAATCTTCAATTTGATGATGCAGGAATTTCCTGGGGCTTATCAGAACCATCTAGTTCCAACGGCGCCTCTTATGTCGATTTAGACAACGACGGCGATTTGGACCTGGTAGTAAACAACGAGAATCAGCCGGCCTTTGTGTACAGGAACAATAGCCGTGAGCAGAACAAGCACAATTTTATCGGGTTAAAATTATCTGGCACAAAGCAAAATACTTTTGCCATAGGCAGCCGTATA
>JBBQYS010000123.1:0-9244 GCA_038208485.1 Chitinophagales bacterium | reverse complement strand
GTCTCGAGGTAAGAATGAAAGGCCTGGATCCGCTCATTGTAACTAACAATGCGGATGACGTACACAGATCTGTGAAGGGCGCGGCAGATAAAATGAAAGCTATGTTAGATAAAACGAATAAGATCAGGCAGAACCATTGAGGGTTGGAAGTGTTGGAAGGGTTTAGAGAGTTTAGTGTGGTTTAATATTGTTTAAAGGGTTTAGGAGTTTAGAGATACTGTCTTAATTAATCATACTGCAATTTTTTACTTTTTAATTTTTAATTTTTATTCCGCCTTACGGGATCTTCGATTTTTACTCCCGCCTTGCGGGATCTTCGATTTTTAATTTTTCCTTTTTACTTTTTAATTTTTAATTTTTACTCCGCTTTGCGGGATCTTCGATTTTCGATTTTTACTTCAAAAATTTCCAAATAAAAAAGAGGCTACTCATTTAATGAATAGCCTCTTTTTTATTTCAATGAAAATCTTATTCTGATTTTTCTTCAGCCTTGGTTTCTGCAGGTTCAGTAGTTTCAGTAGCTTCTGCTTTTTCTTCTTTATGCAGTTTACCCAACTCATTCCCTTTTTTCTTGGTTTGCGCTTTTGGTGCAAACATTACCAGCATTCGTTTTCCTTCCATCTTAGGCATACTTTCCAGTGAGCCTACATCTTTCAGGCTGTCAGCAAATTTTAGAAGCAATATTTCTCCTCTTTCTTTAAACATAATGGCACGGCCTTTAAACTGTACGTGTGCTTTTACTTTATCTCCTTCTTTCAGGAATTTCTCAGCATGCTTCACTTTAAATTCAAAATCGTGGTCATCAGTATTTGGCGTAAAACGAATTTCTTTTACCTCACTCGTTTTGGACTTAGCCTTCATTTCTTTCTTCTTCTTCTTTTCTTCGTAAAGAAATTTATTATAATCTATGATCCTGCAAACAGGAGGTTTTGCTCCCGGAGAAATTTCTACCAGGTCAAGCTCCTGCTCTTTGGCTATTTTATTTGCATCAAATAGGGAGTAAACGCCAGGTTCCAGGTTCTCACCAATAAGGCGAACTTCTGGAACCTTAATCATGTGATTGGTTCGGTGTTCTTGTTGTTGTTCTTTTTTAAAACGGGGATTAAAAGTACCCCGCGGTCTTGGAGGAAATGCCATTTATATTATTTGGTTTACAATTTAGTTTTTTGCAGCTAAGTCTTCTAGTGCTGCTCTTTCTGATATTTCTGTTTTTATATGTTCAATAAAGCCGTCCACACTTTCTTTCCCTTCTTCTCCCCTTCCCTGCCTGCGGACGCTTACCATGTTTTCATTCATCTCTTTCTCACCTACGATCAGCATGATAGGGACCCTCATAACTTCTGCATCCCTGATTTTCTTTCCGATCTTTTCCTGCCTGTCATCAATTTCTGCACGAATATCTGCTTTTTTAAGTTTCTGCAAAACAGAATCTGCATATTCTGCATATTTATCACTAATTGGTAAGATTTTCACTTGTATAGGCGATAACCATACCGGAAATTTCCCTGCATAATGTTCGAGTAAAAATCCGATGAAGCGTTCGTGTGTGCCTAGAGGTGCCCGGTGAATAATCAACGGAACATCAGTTGTGTTATCTTTTGTAGTATAGCTAAGTTTGAAACTTCTTCCCTGGGCAAAATCTACCTGGTTGGTGGCAAGTGTAAATTCTCTGCCTATAGCCGACCAGATCTGTACATCTATTTTTGGGCCATAAAATGCTCCCTCGCCTTTCACTTCTACAAAAGGAATATTGTGTTCTACCAAAACTTCTCTTACCAGTTGCTCGGTTTCAAGCCAAAGTTCAGGCTCATTTACATATTTTTCCCCCAGCTTGGCAGGATCATGCAATGACAAACGCATCACGTATTTCTCTATACCGAATATCTTAAAATATTTCTGGTACATATCATTCACTGCCTTAAACTCCTGTGCAAACTGCTCTTTAGTACAATAGATATGCGCATCGTTCATGTGCAAACAACGTACCCGCATCAGTCCAAACAATTCTCCGCTCTGCTCATACCGGTAACAAGTACCATATTCTGCTATCCTGTAAGGAAGGTCTTTGTATGTCTTGGGCTCGGCATCAAATATTTTATGGTGATGCGGACAGTTCATTGCTTTCAGGTAATACCTGGTATTGTCCAGCTCCATCGGCGGATACATACTATCTGCATAGTATGGCAAATGCCCGCTGGTAAGGTATAAACTCTCTTTTGCAATGTGTGGCGTTACCACCCTTTTATATCCGGCGGCATTTTCAGTTTCTTTTGCCAGCTTTTCCAGTTCTTCTATGATGATGGTTCCATTCGGCAACCACAACGGAAGTCCCTGACCAACATCATCATCCATGGTGAAAATACTCAGCTCTTTTCCTAATTTACGGTGGTCTCTTTTCTTAGCTTCTTCCAGCATTTGCAGGTATTCATCCAGTTCTTTTTGCTTGGGAAAAGAAATTCCATATACACGGGTAAGCTGTTTATTCTTTTCATCGCCTTTCCAGTAAGCACCTGCTACACTCATCAGCTTTACTGCTTTGATAAAACCGGTGTGTGGTATATGCGGGCCACGACATAAATCGGTAAAACCACCCTGGCTGTATAAAGTTATATTGCCATCTTCGAGGTTACTCAGCAAATCAAGTTTATACTTGTCACCTTTTTCGGTAAACATTTTTATAGCCTCATCTTTAGAAACAGGTTGCCTGGTATAAGCATTATTCTGCTTGGACAATTCCGCCATTTTCTTTTCTATCTTCCCCAGGTCTTCTTCTGTAATGATATTTTCACCAAGGTCCATATCATAGTAGAAACCTTTCTCTACAGCTGGGCCTACCCAAAACTGGACACCAGGATAAAATGTTTCGATAGCTTCTGCCATAAGGTGAGCAGTAGAATGCCAATAGGTAGATTTACCTTCTTCATTATCCCAGGTGAACAATTTGAAATCTGCATCTTGAGTTAACGGACGGGAAGCATCCCAAATTTCGCCATTCACTGAGGCTACAAGTACATTTCGGGCCAGCCCTTCACTGATGGACTTAGCCACATCCAAAGAAGAAACACCTTGCTCATATTCTCTTACAGTACCATCCGGTAAGGTGATTTTAATCATTTCCTATTATAGATTTATATTTTTTAAAGTTCGCAAATTTAACGAAGTATTTTGCGGAAAACATTGTTTGTGGTAAATTGAACGGAGATATTTACAATAATTTATTAATCATAGAAGCGAAGCTACCCTGCATGAAGTTTTTCCTTTTTTTGTTTTTTCTGTTTTTTTTAGCTCCGGCTTTAATTGCCCAGAATTTTTCGGGACAATGGCGTGGTAGTTTTAAAGAAAATGCAAATCCGGGCGCTGAAGTATATTCTGCAAATTATGTCCTTACGCTAAAAGAAAACGGCAATCGCATCACCGGCACCTCATACACCTCTTACATTGAAAATGGGAAAAAGTTTTATTCATTATGCACTGTAATTGGTTCTATTGATCCTAAAAGAAAATGGATCAGGGTTACAGAAAACAAAAGAACAAAAACAAATGAAACTTCTAACGCAGGACTTCAAACTCACCTGTTGTATTATAAAACAGAAGGCAGTTCGGAAATGCTCTCCGGCAAATGGCAGGTAGGAACAGATAAAAACACCTCCTCTTCCGGCACCACCAATCTATCCCGAAAAGCCCAGGCAGGTACAATTCCTCAGATGGCTGCATTGGCAAAAATTGAAAAAGAAAAACAAAGACAAAAAGACCTGGTGAAAACAGCATCAGCAAAACAACCGACAACTATTAAAAGCACGGAAGAGCCAATAATCATCGAGATGCCACAGGCTCCAGTTATTTCATATTATGAACATAACATAAAAAAAATTGCAGAGCCAGATGAGATCCCGGAGAAATTAAAGAAAAATATTACTGAAAGCCTGTTGAAAAGAAAAAAATTACTCACCCAAACTATTTACACCCAAAGTGACAATATAAAAATAGAATTATACGATAACGGAGAGATAGATGGTGATAGCATTTCATTGTTTTATAATCAAGAGATTATCCTAAGCCATGCAATGCTAACAACAAGGCCAATCACAATCATGATCAATATTGCATCAGGAAACCAACAGGAAAACGAACTGATTATGTATGCAGAAAACCTGGGGACTATCCCGCCAAACACAGCCCTGATGGTGATCACAGATGGAAGTAGAAGATATGAAATCAGGATAACCTCTGACCTGCAAAAAAGTGGTAGTGTCAGGTTTATCCGGCAATTGCCCCCGAACTAACTTAATTCATTATTGAAAAATTTATTTTCGTGAAAGATTATCTTCCAAAAAATGATTGAACAAAAAAACACTACAAATTCTTCATCAGTTGAAAACACTGGCTTTGTGAGCAATGAGAATGTGCTCACGGGCAGGTACATCAACAACAACGGATCATTGAATGTAGACCTGCTTGGTATAAACCGCTTCCAAAAGTTTAGTATATATCATTACCTGCTGATGCTGCCATTATGGAGACTGCTGCTAATGATCGTACTTTTTTATTCCGTGATTAATTTACTGTTTGCCTTCATTTATGTCATCATGGGCATTCATCACCTGCAAGGTGTAATTTCAAAAAACTTCATCGAAGATTTTGTTGAAGCTTATTTTTTCAGTTCTCAAACCCTGACCACTGTTGGGTACGGAAGGGTAAGCCCGGTTGGTTTACCGGCAAATATTGTTGCCTCACTGGAAGCGCTTCTTGGCATCATGTCACTTGCCCTGATGACCGGTTTGCTTTATGCCAGGTTTACACGACCCAAGGCTTATATTAAGTATAGTAAACTAGCACTGATAGCCCCTTTCAGAGAGGGTAATGCCTTAATGGTGAGGCTTGCTCCAAGAAAAATAAATATACTTTCGGAGATTACAGCCTCCATCATCATCAGCCTGAACGAGGAAAAAAATGGCGTGGTACACAATAATTTTTACACGCTTCCACTGCAGTTGGATCATATTATGTCGCTAGCCAGCAGTTGGACGTTGGTCCACCCTATTGATGAACTCAGCCCTTTATATAAGCTGACCAAGGAAGAAATTGATGCTTCAAAACTTCATATCATGGTTTTTGTAAGAGCCTTTGATGAGGGCTTTTCCAATACCGTGGTTTCACGCACAGAATACATGTGGAATAATGTGAAGACCAATTTTAAATTTACGCCCATGTTCCAGGTAAATGAAAATGGAGAAAGGATGCAATTAGATTTAAGGAAGATTGATGCTCACGTCAAAATTTAAAATTCCAGGTCACAGAAGGAATAATGGGGAATATAGAAACCTGTTTTGCCTGCACAGTGAGTGTTCCTGCCAATGGGTCTCCTGCCTGATCGAAATAAATGAAATAAGGATTCTGCCTTGAATAAACATTATAAAACCCAAACACCCATTCTGATTTCCATTTCCTGTTCTGGTTTTTCTTTGGCGTAAGAGTAGCCGAAAGATCAAGCCGGTGATAGGCAGGCAGCCGGTATTGATTAATGGCACTGTATTGCTGAGAAAGCACTCCCTCAATAATGTAAAATCTTTCAGGCAGTGTTGCAGCATTTCCGGTAGCATAAACAAAGCTGGCAGAGAGCTTCCATTTTTTCGTCAATTCATATAATGCAACCACGCTAAGGTCGTGGCGGCGATCATATTTTGCCGGGTATTTTTCTCCAAAATTCAGTTGATCAAATTTCCGCCAGGTCCAACTCAGGGTATATCCTACCCAACCGGTGAACCTTCCTTTCACTTTGTTTACAAAAAACTCAGATCCGTAACTCCAGGCTTCGCCGAAAGTGAAATCTTCTTCTGTATCTTTTAATGAATTAGGGGTGTACCCTTCCCTGTATTCTATCTGGTTGTTCATTTGTTTGTAATAAACTTCCACAGAGGTTTCCCAGGTTTTGTTTTTAAAATTTTTAAACAGTCCGGCAGCATAAAGCCAACTCGTTTGTGGTTTCACCCTGAGGGTACTTGGCACCCAGATATCAGTAGGCAAGGTGGTTCCGGAATTACTTACCAGGTGAATGTATTGCCTGTTGTGAGAAACGGAACCTTTAAATGAAGTCTGATCGCTCAGTGAATAACGCATGGTTAGTCTTGGTTCGAAGCCTCCGTAGGTTTTTACAGGATCTCCTTTTCCATAGACAGTACTATCCAGTCTGTTCGCATTTAGATCAGTGATATAATTTTTGTAAGGCCCCAGCTGGGCGAAACTGCTGTACCGCAGACCGGCATTAATGCCAAGCTTTGAAGTGATGTCCCACTCATCCTGAAGGTAAACTGCTGAT
The DNA here is from genome assembly GCA_038208485.1 of Chitinophagales bacterium. Taxonomy (GTDB): domain Bacteria; phylum Bacteroidota; class Bacteroidia; order Chitinophagales; family Chitinophagaceae; genus Ferruginibacter. Next base: position 2,928 of record JBBQYS010000123.1, on the reverse strand, counting down.
TCAAGCGCATATTTTACCTGGGCATTTTCAGGATTGAATACTACAGAATCCTGTTTCCCGCTGACTACTGAGGGAGTAAAACGGTGATAAATCAATTGCCCGCCAAATTTTACTTTGTGGCTTGTTGCAGGATAAAAATCATAGTCCTGCGCCAGGGAGAAATCCCTGATACCTGAAGCCAGTTTTACATTAAAATTATTTTGCGCCCCGTTAAAAGTGAAATTATAATCGTTGTATAGAGCTGTGGTATTGCTAAATAATTTCTTGTTGAAAATATGATTCCAACGCAGTGTTCCGGTAGCATTTCCCCAGGGGATATACACATTAAGGCTTTGGCGATTGTTATTAAAATTAAACACGTCTCTTCCAAAATAGCCGCTAAGAAAAATTTTGTTTTTATAATCTATGGTATAATTCGCCTTGGCATTCAGGTCATAGAAATAATATCCCGAGCCGGAGAACTGGCTGCCTTTTTTTATAAAAGGTTTTGAAAGTGCATCCACATAAGTGCGGCGACCGCTGATGATAAAACTTGATTTGTTTTTCCTGATCGGGCCCTGTATAGAAACCCTGGATGCGATCAATCCAATTCCGCCTTCTACCTGTGCTTTCTGGTTATTTCCGTCTTTCATGCTCACGTCTATCACACTGCTGAGTCGTCCGCCATAGCGTGCAGGCATGCCACCTTTGATCAATGAAACGTCTTTAATAGCATCGGAATTGAAAATAGAAAAGAACCCAAATAGGTGACCTGTGTTGTAGACTGTAGCACCATCTAAGAGGATTAGGTTTTGATCCGGCCCGCCACCTCTTACATATAACCCTGCGCTTCCTTCACCGGCATTTCTAATGCCCGGCAGCAACTGCAATGTTTTTAAAATATCAACTTCGCCAAACAGGGCGGGGACTTTTTTAATTTGCTCGATGGGAAGAGACACCCTGCCCATTTGTGCATCTTTTACATTATTTTCTCTTTTGGTAGATGTGACCACAACTTCCTCTGAGAGGGAAATATGTGTAGACAAATTTATTGGGAGGACTGTATCCGCGGTTAATGAGATATTGATCAGCACAGGATCGTATCCTACATGAGATGCAATAACTGTGTACTCTCCTTTAGCCAGTGTGATGGAATAATAGCCGTACTGATTTGCTGAAATTCCCTTGGGTGAAGTAGTAAGTGCAATTGTAGCGCCTATAATACTTTCGCCCGTGGCAGCATCTTTCACAAAACCACTGATCGTATACTTTTCCTGGGAAAAACCTGAAAGGCTGATTAAAGAAAATACCAGTAAGATGCAGGCGTACTTCATAATCTATGGATAACAGAAATGAATAGAAAGAGTTCCGGCTAGACAATATTATTTTGCTTCAATAGAATCTTTAACCTCTCCACACTCCAGCATGGTAGCACGGTATTTTGGATGATCTTTTCCCAGGTAAGGATTCATGATGCCAGGCTCTGCGCTTAGCCAGTTGCCACCCTGGTCGCCGTCAAATGCCATTGGGCAATGATCGAAGTAAAGTTTTTTCCCTTCGTAATTGATAGATTGAAAGAATGCAGGATACATCATTTCTGTAAGCATACTAAAGTCCCTGCGCATTTCAGTAATATCAGTTTGGGATTGAAGAGAGGAAGCGTTTGCTTTGATATCATTAATGCTTGCTTTGGCTGTGGCAGAAACTGCTGCTTTATCAGCATCGAGTTCTTCTACCGGAATACTATCAAGGCTTTGCATAAACAATAGATTTTCCTGCTTCACTTTTGCAGTATCAGATTCTATGAAAGCATTTTTCATAGCCAGGTAATGGTTGACTACCTCATCAACTTTATTATTAAAAGTCTCTGAATGTGTTTTTACTGTTATGCTTACTTCTTTGGAACCTGGCCCCTTTTCTTCATTCTTTTTAAAAAATCCATAATAAGCCCAACCCGCAGCTACGAGAATGAGTATGAGAATGAGTAAACGTTTCATATTAATTTTTTAGAAAATGATGAGAACAATAAGCATAAATATATGATGTTTTGCAGGTGCAAATTTAGGACTTATAAGTGCTTATAAAAAATGAATGGCATTAGTGGATTTGTATGGATGGTTTTGGAAGTTTTGATTGACCACAATAAATTCTGGCAGAATTGTATACGACTCCTTCAGGGTCGATCTACAAAAATCTGAAATTGAGCTATAAACATATAACCCCTTCAATAGGGCTTTGTGCAGGCATGGGATTAGAAAATCGTCCCTCGGAACCGCTGTGATTTAAAAACAAATGTAAAAGATAAGTTGCAAGAGTTCAGGGATGTTTGTCAAGCCCGAGCTGAAGCCGATGGCGAACAAATGCCGAAGCTAACAACGTCATGCCATGCTTGCACAAAACCTTATGTACGTTCGCCTTATTGTCATACAAGTTGCAAATGCTGATTTTCAATTGTGACGTTAAAATGAATTTCAGCCTTTAGAGCTTTAAAAACTTTAAGCACAGTATCAATTGTTGCACTATTTACACTACTTTCTAATTTTGAAATTTGGGCTTTTTGTACTCCTACAAGTTTTCCTAACTGTTCTTGTGTCAAATGACGTTCGTGTCTTGCTTTTTTTATCATGTGGCTTAATACTTCCATGTTAAGTTTGTACTCATACTTTTCACGGTCTTTAGTACCACGCTTGCCAATGAATTCATCTTTCATTTCATCAAACGATATTGTTTTTATTTTAGTTGCAGTTGCCATCTTATTTATTTTTTTGTTTGAAATAATTCTTTCTCAACTTTTCTGCTTTTTCAATGTCTTTTGCTGGCATTTTATCGGTCTTTTTAATAATGCCATGTGTTGCTATTACCAAAGTTTCGCTGGTATTTGACTTGTCCCAAAATGCCAATAAGCGGTATTGAAGATTGCGGTATTCCGTTCTAAATTCCCAAATGTCG
>JBBQYS010000122.1:0-9262 GCA_038208485.1 Chitinophagales bacterium | reverse complement strand
AGTAAGCAGATGAATATATTGATACATTTTTGTGTAAGTACTTTTTATACTGCTCGTTTTATTGAGCATGTATCGTGCACTAATTCTTGGCTGAATATTAGGGTAAGTTTTTGTTTGAGCCTGAAAGCACCAAGATGCACGCCTACATTTACCTGCAGATTTTCACTTACTGCAATATCATCTTCTATGTAGCCACTTAGCTCTATACTGTTTTGTCGCTTGTTATTAAAAGCTGTATCTAGCGGAGTGCTGCCAGAACCAGTTTGTTTGAACGTAGTAGCGCCCGGTGTAAAGGTGTGCTGTATTACACCTACTCCAAATTTTACTGAATGTGAAGCACTGGGCCTGTAGTCAAAATCAATTTTTGTACCTACGTCGTAGATTCCACTAATGTATTTTGCAAAGAATGTTTCGTTTGTAGAAGCTGATTGTAAGCTCTGAGAAAGATTTGTGAGAAATCGGTACCTCGTATAATTTACTGTAGTATTGGCAAAAAGATTCTTCTTAAAAATGTGGTTCCACCTTATTGTATTTATAAAATTTCCCCAGCCAACTTGAGTAGAAATTTTTTCTGTCTCTCCTCTATCCTCATATTTTGTTTTTACCTTCAGCATATCATCTCCGCTGTAGGTAGAAAAGAAAAGTTTATCCTTTTTTGTAAGGTCAAAGTTTAATTTGAGATTAAAGTCGTAGAAATAAGCAAAAAATTTATCAATCCCGGATTCTTCAGAGCTACCCTTAATAAAAGGCTGAGCAATGATATCTGCGTAACTCCGCCTGCCACTGATGATAAAAGAGCTTTTGCCTTTTTTTATTGGCCCTTCAAATTGTAAGTTAGTAGCTAAAATGCCTATGCCGCCTTCGCCATGAAATTTATTTTTGTCGCCATCTTTTAGTACAATATCTATAACGCTACTCAACCTGCCGCCGTATCTTGCAGGAAAGCCGCCCTTGTATAAATCTACATTTTTTATAGAGCTCGCATTGAAGTTGCTGAATATTCCAAATAGATGAGAGGCGTTGTAAACGGGTGTGCCATCAAGTAAAATTAAATTTTGGTCGGGAGTTCCTCCTCTCACTATTACACCTGTTGTTCCCTCTATGCCTTGACTGACTCCCGGCAGCATTTGAAGGCTTTTGAGGACATCTGCTTCTCCCAAAAACTTTGGCATTTTCTTTATCAGTTCAATAGGTACGGAAATTTTACTCATTTGAGTTTGTTCCACATTTTTTTGAATACGACTGCTTGTAATAATCACCTCCTCAAGATCTGTTTGCTTTACAAGACCCACTGCAAAAGTGCTATCTGATGCAGTGCCGCTTTCCCAAAAAACTTGGTATGGTTTATAACCGGCGTAACTAAAAATAAGGGTAGCCGTGTCAGTAGGTAAGACCAAACTAAAATAGCCATAATTGTTAGAAGTTGTTCCCTTATTTACATACGGCGCAAGAACAAAGGCATTGATCAATCGTTCTCCACTGTTCTTTTCAGATATGTAGCCGTTGATTGTTTTTTGGGCAAATGTGGTGGAAGAATAAAGGCATAGCAGTAAGGATAAGCAGGTAAATCTTTTTGGCATACAGATGGTTTTGGCATTTCAAATATAGGAGTTCATTCTACTATAATAATTATGTTTGTAAAATAATTAACTAAGTTTTATTGCAGTAGCCAGCTTCTTTTCGATGATACTAATAATGGGGCTTTATTTTAATTTTTTTTAATACGCTTTCTTCGCTAAAAAATTATATTACGTGCAGTAAATGATTGGTAAGAATGATATTAATTATTCTGAAGACTCTGATTAAATGTTCATTATGTTTTCAATGGCCAACAAATAAACTTTTTATTCTACCTTACCCTTCTGGCAAGTCTTCCTTCTAAGAAGAGCGACTTGATGAAATACAATTCCGAGGGTTTCCGCCCCGGCGGACAAGTTGCAACCCGATACTACACCAATAAATGTTTTATCTCCAACAATCCTTTACTTGTCGTCAGATGATTAATTGCACTACTATATTTATATTTTTCTGCTGCCCATACGATTCCACCAATCAGGTGCCAGTCGCAGATTAGCTCCACAAAACAGGCAATATCAATTGATTACTTTTCTGCAACAACGAATTTATAAGCGATCAATTCTTTGCCATTCACCATTACAGCTACCGGGTATTCATCTTCTTCTTTAAAAGTGTAGGTGAAAGCTATTGTATTGTTATCGTAAGTGAAATTCATTGGTATTAATTTCTGCCTTTTTGCTTCTCCTATCAGCAAGCCAACGGTTTGTAATTTATCTCCATTGAAGGGAAAGCGGAATGAAACCGGGGTAGTCGTTTTTGTCTTAATCAAACCATCAAGGGGGGTGGGTTTTCCCATGCCAAGGTCATAAGCTGCGGGAGAAATAACTGCTTGTGCATAAAAATCTTTTAAGCTGCCGGGTCCGCCCTTGCCTAAAAGCCAGGCTTTGTTGTCAGGATAATGATCGAAGTTGAATAAAGTACGGTCTGCAAAAAAATATCCTTCGGTAAAATCACGGGTAAATGTGGTCATTTTTTTATCAAGGTAACCACTGGCTTTGCAGGCATCTACATAATACCATTTGTCAGGACTTTGATCCAGTTGCACTACATTCCAGGAGTGATTAAATTCATCTGAGGGTTCATTAATCTCAGAGGCATCCGTCTTTAGATAGCCATCAATGCTAAGGCAGCGGATCTTTGCATAGGAGCACATTTCCTGGAAGAGTTTTGAAAATCCCAGGGGAGTTCCCTTACGTGTCGCTATTAGTTTTTCAGGCTCTACATTTCTCTGGTCGTTTATCTTCATTGCTTTTCCGTCCATGGCTATTTCATGCGAGATCCAATAAAAAATGGCCCTGGCCTTTGATTCTTTATCTGCAAAAGGGCGGGTGATTGTATCTGCTATCGTGGCTACATTAAAGCTTGCAAGGGCACCAAAGGATTTTACTTTTTCATCTATGGCTGCATAGTTAGGATTTTTGCTTTGTGCGATAGAAGCTACGCAGTAAAGCAATGCTATAGAAAGGGTAAATGATTTTATCATGGGCTAAATGTAAAGAGGAAAAGGTTAAGGTGCTTTTAAAAATAATAGTGAAAGTCAAACTTTAAAGATCCATGATGATCTTTAAATTATTCCTGAGGATTATAAACCTGTTCTTTGGTGTGTACCTGATTTTTTCAACAACCTTTTATTATCAATAGCCCTAACCTGGTCTATTAAAACATCACCAAGGGTTTTCAATTGGTCTTTGTTTAAATGCACCCTCAGAAGTTCTGAGTCTTTTTATAACATTTGTAGTGACAAAACAAATTATAGTCGATAGATGTGCCATTCGATAAGTCAGTCTGCTTAAACACAACCGGTCGTGGTTTGCCTGGTTCTTTTCCCATTGTGTGATTCAGGTCAGCTAACCAAATATCAAATTGTTTAATTTTTATCAATCAGTTTTTCAAATTCCGCTAGTATCTCCATTGAATTTTCACTTACTTCCTTTGATTCTTTATGTAGCTGAACTTTTAATAATTTCCGTTTATTATAAAGGTTGTAAACACTAAGCGCTTCATTGATATAGCGGTTCCTTGCCAATTAAAGTTTGGAAGTAATAGCCTCAGTGTCTGCAAAAATATCTTCATCTAATTTTAAGGACAGCGTTTTCATAATACATTCTTTTTTTACAAAAGTATATAGTATAAGTACATACTCAAAAGCACAATAAATGCAAAAAAAATGCTACCCGGAGGCAGCATCTTTTTAAACTTTCAATCAATTATCTCACAAACAATAACTCCCTGTATTTTGGTAATGTCCATAGGCTATCATCTACCATCAGTTCCAGCTTATCAGCATGGTAGCGGATGATATCAAAATAATTTCCTTTTACATCATCGCAATAAGCAATCGCTCTATCCCTGGTATTAGTCAGTTCATTTGCTTTTTTTCTTGCTTTGATCATCAGTTCCACATTGTCGCTCATAATGTTGATATGCTCACTGATCTTTTTCAGAATTTCCATTTGATTGGCATATGAATTATTGGTAAGACCAACAGCTTTTAATCCTTCAATATTTTTAATCAGTTCATTCTGGTATTTCACAGCAGCAGGAATAATAAATGTGGAGGCCAGGTCGCCTTTTACACGGGCTTCTATCTGCACTCTTTTTATGTATTCTTCCAGCATGATCTCATGGCGGGCTTCTATCTCTGCCGGCTTAAAGATCTCGTTGCTTTTGTACAATGCTTTTGCTTTATCACTAACAAAGGCATCAAGTGCAACCGGCGTAGTCTTTACATTTGCAAGCCCTCTTTTTTTTGCTTCTTTTTCCCATTCTTCACTGTATCCGTCTCCTTCAAACAAGGAGGCCTTGCTATCTACAATGTATTTCTGAATCACCTGCATGATTGCAATTTCTTTCTTATCACCGTTCTCTATCATGCCATCTACTTCTGCCTTAAAGTTCTTTAAAGTTTCAGCCATAATGGTATTGATAGTGGTCATGGCAGCAGCACAATTTGCAGAAGAACCTACTGCACGGAATTCAAATTTATTTCCGGTAAATGCAAAAGGTGAAGTACGGTTGCGGTCAGTATTATCCAGCATCAGTTCAGGAATACTTTTATGGATATCCATTTTCAGCAACGCCTCATCTGTTTCATCAAACTTACCATCTACCACCCTGGATTCTACCTGGTTTAATACGTCAGTGAGGTATTTACCAATGAAAATAGATATGATAGCCGGGGGAGCTTCGTTTGCACCAAGCCTGTGGTCGTTTCCTGCACTGGCGATGGTAGCACGCAAAAGATCAGCGTATTCGTGTACTGCCTTAATGATATTTACAAAAAAGGTCAGGAACATTAAGTTAGTCTTAGGCGTCTTTCCCGGTGCAAGCAGATTTACACCAGTATTTGTGCTCAGGCTCCAGTTGTTGTGCTTTCCGCTTCCGTTTATTCCTGCAAATGGTTTTTCGTGGAGTAAAACTTTCAGGTTGTGTCTTTTAGCCACACGGGTCATCACATCCATCAGCAAAGTATTGTGGTCTACTGCTATACTTGCTTCTTCAAAAATTGGTGCACACTCAAATTGTCCTGGTGCTACCTCATTGTGGCGGGTACGTAATGGAATACCCAGCTTATAACTTTCACGTTCAAAATCTCTCATGAAGGCATAAACCCTTTCCGGAATTGCTCCAAAATAATGATCTTCCAGCTGTTGTCCTTTTGCAGGCGCATGTCCAACAACGGTTCTGCCGGTAAGTACCAGGTCAGGACGGGCATTGGCCAGGCCGGCGTCTACGACAAAATATTCCTGCTCCCAGCCAAGGGTCGCAGTTACTTTATTTACATTTTTATCAAAATACTGGCAGATATCTACTGCAGCTTTATCCAGGGCAACAAGTGCCTTGATCAGCGGGGTTTTTGTATCCAGTGATTCTCCTGTGTAAGAAACGAAAATCGTTGGTATACAAAGGGTACGTCCTTCTCCAATTTCCATAATAAATGCCGGAGAATTAGGATCCCAGGCAGTATACCCACGGGCTTCGAAAGTTGCCCTCAGTCCACCACTTGGAAATGAAGAGGCATCGGGCTCCTGCTGTATTAGTGAAGCACCATCAAATTCTTCTATCGGAGTACCATCACCTTTGAGGGTAAAAAATGAATCATGCTTTTCTGCACTGAGACCGGTAAGGGGCTGAAACCAGTGCGTGAAATGGGTAACACCTTTACTCTCCGCCCAGGAACGTAGACCGCTTGCAATCTGCGCACCCATATTACGTTCTATTCTATGACCACCTTTGCTGCTGGCAAGCAAACTTTTATAAGCATCGTCACTTAAAAATTGCCTTGCAGTCTGAAGTGTAAATACATTCTCACCAAACTCTTTAGTGACAGGTGCAGCATTTGGAATTTTAACCGCTATGGCCGTGTTACCCAATTTTTCAAGGGCATTGAATCTTAAATTCATTTTTTGAAAGTTTTTTTGCAAAAAAACGAATTTAAAATCAACAAATTGCAATTTATCTCTCCACATTTTGAAAAATTGTTGCACTTTAACCAGAAAAAGCAAGTATATTTTTTATTTTAATGTGTAAAATAACTTGTTCAGGCATGGAATTAAGATGAGCGGAAGATATATAGACCGGTAACGTAGAATGGCACCTGCATTAGGAACGATTAATCCTACAACCAGGAAAGCGAACAATGCAATGCATATAACAAACAATATTTCTTTACGTGGTTTATCGGGTTTTCCCAGGTAAATAAGTAATGCAGACAGCATGACCAACAAATAAATCCATGTCTCAATACCAAAAAGCAGGAAGAAAGCATTGATATAATGAAATGGATTTGGTTCTGAAAAAACATTCTTTAGGGCAATCGGAATTGTAGTTATCAAAGAAGTTAAGCTGCCGGTAAGTTTAGGAAGGTATACGTCAGAGTTTCCGCCAATTAAATTCAGGTAGGAGTTTTGTCGGGTTGCGATTACTGATGCAGGATTTTTTCCTGGTACAGCTAAAATCCATATTGCTCCTAAAATGACAATAGAGATAATCATGGCGGCATATATTTTCCATGAAGAAAATTTCATTCTGCCACATAAATAAAATGCAATAGCAGGTGGAATAACTATTATAGCCACATAATTCCGGTTGATCAATAGAAGTAACCAGGCAGCAAGTAGGATGATATAATTTGTTGCTTTTGCTTTACCTGTGCAGCAGAGGGAAAAATGATAGATAAATAAACCAAGGGCAAAAAACACAATGCTGTCTTTATGCAAAGAAGCAGTGAAAACTAAAGTAGAAAGCAACAGGAAGCTTCCAACAATATTTACAAAGTGATGGATACCTAACCTGGAAAAAAAACGGAAGATAGCCAGGCTGCCAAAGAAACTGAGCAGGCTGAATAGCATAGCATTGATCAGGAAGTCCCCGGCAGTAATGAAATTAAGCAAGGCAAGAACCTTGACCAGTAAATTGAGGGAAAGATCATCCCAGAAAGAATTTTCAGCACTAAAAAAGTCTCCGGGATTTTGATAATTACTTTGTCCCCAGTCTTGAAAAAAATGTACTGGATCTGCAAGTAACATTTCATGCCCCATTCTTCCCTCTATGTTATTTCCTACTGCATCACCGCTGTGAAAATAATGTAAGAGCATCCATGAATAGGCTATGCCTGTAAGTAATTTTATGGCAAGTAATACCCGGCCCTGGTTTTTACTAAGGCCTGAATTTTTTACAAAATTCATCCGCGGTACCAATACCATCAGCAGAATGAAATAAAAGAATAACAACAGGTAGAGCAAGTAATAATTATTTTGGTGGGGAAAGTTAGTAAAAATAAAGTCTTTTTATTTACCCATTACCGCAAGGTGGTTTGTACATTTGCGGCATCCACCACAAGTATTAAACTGATACGTTCTATTATGGAAATTACTTCAGCCACAGCAGCCAAACTCAGGCTTACCGAAGACGAATTTGAAGAGATAAAAAAAATACTCGGCCGTACGCCAAACTTCACAGAACTCTGTGCCTACAGCGGTATGTGGAGTGAGCATTGCAGTTATAAAAATTCAATTCGCCTGCTAAAAACCCTCCCGAGAGACGGGAAAAAGATGCTGGTAGCCGCCGGTGAAGAAAATGCCGGCCTGATGGATATCGGTGATGGATTTGGCGTAGTTTTTAAAATAGAATCACACAACCACCCTTCGGCTTTGGAGCCTTTCCAGGGGGCTGCTACCGGGGTTGGCGGAATAAACCGGGATATTTTCACGATGGGTGCGAGGCCTATCGCCTCTTTAAATTCATTGCGTTTTGGAAAACTAAATGATGCCAAAACACAGCATTTGCTCAGTGGTGTAGTGCACGGTATTGGCCATTATGGCAACTGCTTTGGCGTACCAACAGTAGGCGGAGAAATTTATTTTGAACATTGTTACCATACCAATCCATTGGTTAATGCCATGAGCGTAGGCATCATGAAAAGTAGTGATATGGTAAGTGCTACCTCCGGAACGGTGGAAGGGAACCCTGTGTTTTTTGTAGGAAGTGCCACCGGAAAAGATGGAATTGGTGGAGCCTCATTTGCCAGCGCCGAGATCACTAAAGATAGCGTGGAAGAACTTCCGGCTGTGCAGGTAGGAGATCCTTTCCAGGAAAAGAAATTATTGGAAGCTTGTCTTGAAGTATTGAAAACTGATGCTGTTGTTGGCATGCAGGATATGGGTGCAGCCGGAATTATTTGCAGCACTGCAGAGATGAGTGCAAAGGGAGAGGCCGGTATGGTTATTCATTTAGACAAAGTACCCACCCGCCAGGAAAATATGCAGGCATGGGAACTCTTGCTGAGTGAGAGCCAGGAAAGAATGTTGATGGTGGTAAAAAAAGGTAAAGAGCAATTGGTACTGGACGTGTTTGAAAAATGGGACCTTCCCTGCAGCGAAATAGGCCATGTAACGATTGATGGAATGTTGCGCTTTTATATGAATGGAAAAGAAGAGGCTGTACTTCCGGCAGAGTCACTCGTGCTTGGCGGTGGTGCACCACAGTATACAAGAGAACAAAAAGAACCGGATTACCTGAAAAAAATAAATGCTTTTGATCCGGCGGTAGTACCGGATGTGGTAGACCTGAAGTCTACTGCGCTTAAAATAATTGCCTTGCCAAACATTGCCAGCAAACGCTGGGTGTATGAGCAATACGATAGTATGGTTGGTACCGGAAGTGCCTCCAGCAATGCGCCTTCTGATGCAGCAATTGTTGTAGCGAAGCCCACCAACAAAGGCCTTGCGCTGACTACAGATTGCAACAGCCGTTATGTATTTGCAGATCCGTACAAGGGTGCTATGATCGCTGTTTGTGAAGCAGCAAGAAATATAGTTTGCAGCGGTGGCGTTCCGCTTGGTGTAACCAACTGTTTAAATTTTGGTAACCCCTACGATCCGGGCGTTTACTGGCAGTTTACTCAAGCCATTAATGGCATGGGCGATGCCTGCCGAAAACTGGATACTCCGGTTACAGGCGGAAACGTGAGTTTCTACAACCAGGGACCTGATGGTGCAGTGTATCCAACACCAACCATCGGAATGGTAGGATTACTGGACAACGTGGAGGAGAAAATGACCATGTTCTTTAAAGAAACTGGTGACTTTATTTACCTGATTGGTAAATCCCACAACGATTTTAATTCATCTGAATACCTGCACAAAATTCGTGGGATAGAGTTTAGTCCATGTCCACATTTTGA
>JBBQYS010000121.1:0-9393 GCA_038208485.1 Chitinophagales bacterium | reverse complement strand
ATTCATTCACTGAGCTGAGAAATTGCAATATAAAAAAGCAATTGCAAACAAATGTTTGTGTAACATGTTTTTTCTGTTGTATTATTTCCTTATGGCCCACACTATCTCAGGCTCAAGATACAACTAGTGTCGATAAATTTGATATTGAACATTCCTGGACAGCTGCTTTAATTAAAGACACCACAGCTTTTCCAAAAAACACTTATGAGTTATCGGAAACAGATTCACTAAGTCCGGCACAGGTAAAAAAACGGGTAAAATATATGGCCATCGGGCAGGCATCTGTTTATGCAGCTTTCATGGCCGGTTTGTACACAACCTGGTACAAAGATTATCCTCAATCAGGTTTCCATTTTTTTAATGACAATGCAGAGTGGAAGGGTATGGATAAACTCGGGCATGTATACAGCGCTTATGCGCAAAGCCTTGCCAGCATGGAGCTTTGGCGTTGGACAGGTATAGAGAGAAAAAAGAGGATATGGTATGGTGGACTTGGCGGTGCTGCTTTTCAAACTATAATAGAAACGTTGGATGGTTTTAGTAGTGAGTGGGGATGGAGTTGGGCAGATTTTGGAGCCAATGTAGCGGGAAGTGCTTTGGTGATCTCGCAGGAACTGGCCTGGGATGAGCAGAGGGTCCAATTTAAATGGTCTTTTCACCGGAGAAGCTATCCGCAAGGTGAACTGGCAGACAGGGCTAATGATATTTATGGAAAATCTACACCCGAGCGTATTTTAAAAGATTACAATGCGCAAACCTATTGGCTTAGCACTACCTTAAAGCCTTTTTTTCCGCAGTCAAATCTTCCTGCCTGGTTGCAGCTTTCTGTAGGTACGGGCGTTGAAGGTTTGTATGGTGCGAGGAGCAATATTGCAAACAACAGGCAGGGAGTAACCACCTTTTATCACCCTGAAATAAAAAGATACCGCCAGTGGTATCTTGCACCCGACATTGACCTGACCAAGATCAGGACAAACAAAAAAGCAATAAAAATTGCTTTAGGCGTATTGAATATAATGAAATTTCCGACTCCTTCGTTGGAATATGGCAATGGGAAGTTCAAAATGAATTGGCTTCATTTTTAAACGAATCAATGGGATGGAATTTCTTTCCTGATTATCCTGGAATAACTTTTTCCCCCGGCTTAAAAGGTTTAAACACTTTAAAGTTTATGTTCCTTATATCTTCTTCTGTTATGACATCATTTTTATCGAAAATGTGTTTCCTTACTCTTTCCCGAATTGGATCTTTGATACTGTCTTTTACAGATTCAAACCTATTGAGCAGATTCTGAACAGATGACTTTTTCATTATTGAAAAAATTGATGGATAGCAAAAATAGCTTTTATGATATGTAATGAAATGCACTTTTTATGCACAACTTCTTTTGCACAAAAGTCAGTTTTAGTACCCAGGTTTTTTCTACGTGAAAATTATTTTTTTGCTTTGGGATGAACAAATTTAATCTCCTTTATTAAACGCTGGGCATCAGCGTATTTATCTACAATAAACATGACATACCGAATATCTACCATAATATTCCGACAGATGGATGAATCATAATTTATATCGCTCATTGTACCTTCCCATGCCCGATCAAAATTTAATCCTATCAGGTTCCCGTAAGCATCCAAAGCCGGACTTCCGCTATTTCCACCTGTTGTATGGTTGGTAGCAATAAAACAAACGGGTAGTTTTCCATCTTTCCTGGCATATTGTCCATAATCTTTCTTTGCATAGAGCTCACGCATTTTCAAAGGCACATCAAATTCATAATCACCCGGAATGTATTTTTCCATGACACCTTCAAAATCTGTCTGGTAATCAAACTTTACTGCATCCCTGGCTGTATATCCTTGTACTTGCCCGTAGGAGACCCTCATGGTGCTGTTTGCATCAGGATAGAATTTTTTCTCTTTCATCACTTCCATCTGTGCTTTCATATAAATGCTTTGCAGTGTATTGATGCTGTCCTGAATTGCATTAAGCTCTGGTTGCACCATTTTACTATAGTTCTCCTGCAGGCCGGAAAAGAAGTTTATTGTGGAGTTATCATTGATAATTTTTACTGCATCTGCAGCGGGTTTGGAAAGTAAAGTTGCAATCCAGTTGCTATCGTAAAGATTCTTATCAGCATAGGTTTTGTCCGCAAGTGCAACAAAATCAATATTGGGATTAAGCCGGGCAGAAATTTCCGGAGAAAGAAATGTAGGATTTGTACCAATTGTATATACCTCCATCAGGGAAGTGAACACAGCTTTATCTACAACCGGGCTGTATTCTTCCAGGGTATTCATTATCCTTTCTTTGATACTCCCTACCCTGTTCTCATAGGCTTTTTGTCCATTTTTTTCATAAGTATTTGCCAGGCTATTTAGTTGCATGGCAATGGAAAACAATTCTATTTTACTCATCACTTCTGAGAAATAATCTCGGGCAAGTCCATAAGGTCTGAGTGCGGTATAATTCCTTTCGAAAGCAGGAAGTAAATGACCATACTCGTTCTTCCAGGCAGCATTTGCATTCACCCTTTTCATAAATTCAGCCTCGTAGTTTGTCTTTTTTGCAAAGGCATCTACCCTGGTCAAGCCCAACACTTCTCCCTGCCATTTTTTATAGGCATTTTGAATGCCGGCATATTTAGAAGCATACATTATTTTGATCTGCTCATCACTGCGCATGTAAGCATCAATGATTTTTAATGCCCTGTCCCGTACAGCGATCTTAGCAGGATCATTAACAGTACGTATTTGCTCTACCGCTACTGCCGGCAGGTATTGCTGGGTGCGGCCAGGGAAACCAAAAATTAAGGTAAAGTCATTTTCAGCAACACCATCCAGTGAAACTTTCAAAGATTTTTTTGGCTTATACGGAACGTTGTCGGCGGCGTATTCTGCAGGCTCATTGTTCTTTCCTGCATAAATCCTAAACATGCTGAAATCCCCGGTATGCCTTGGCCATACCCAATTGTCGGTATCTTTCCCAAAGTTGCCTATACTGCTTGGCGGAGCTCCAACAAGCCTCACGTCTTTAAATGTTTCTGTAACAAAAAGATAATATTGATTTGCCTCAAAAAAACCTCTTACAAAACTTTCCTGTGTGGCAGTTTTTGATGCAGCACTTTTAGCGGCCAGCATATTTTTATCAATCATACTCTGCCGTTCTGCACTACTCATGGCCGGAGTTATTCCTTTCATCACTTGCTGCGTCACATCATCTATCCTGATTATAAAAGTCACAAAAAGTCCTTTGTTGGTCAGTTCATCTTCAAATGATTTACTCCAGAAACCATCCCGGAGGTAATTATTCTGCAGCGTCGTATGGTTCTGAATGGCATCAAACCCACAATGATGGTTCGTGAGCACAAGGCCTGATTCTGAAATGACCTCACCGGTACAAAAGCCCCCGAAACTTACAATGGCATCCTTCAGGCTGCCTTTATTGATGCTGTAAATATCTTCGGCACTTATTTTCATACCCAGGCTTTTCATGCGGCTTTCATTGAGCTTACCCAATAATTGAGGCAGCCACATGCCTTCATCGGCTATCGCATTTGTAGAAATAAAAATCAATAAGAAGAATAATATTTTTTTCATGTGGTTTTGTTTTCTGATTATATTTTTTACTTTAAATCAATTCTAAGACCTAAACAGAATCTTTACTTTAATTATTCCGCTGTTTTTAAAACAGCCCCGGTAATGGCGCTATCTTCTACCTCTACCTCAATGTATTCATTTGCAGCGGTAGAAACACTAATACCTACATAATTTAAATGAACAGGAAATTTTTTGTAGGTACGTTCCACAAGGGCAAGCGTTTGAATATTTTTTGGGTAATGCTCCAGCATTGGCTTGAGGGCATATAACATTGTTCGTCCGCTGTTGGCCACATCATCTATCAGTATGATCGTTTTATTTTCAAAACTTATCTCTTCACTGAGTTTGATGTCTGCCGGTTTTTTTTTGTTGAGCTCCAGGGCTACTGTAATGATATTTCCTTTATACACTTTTTGTAAAAAGTTTTCTATTTTTTGCGCCATCAGGAACCCATTCTCCTTAATACCAATCAATAAGAGTTCTGGCTCCTGGTAATTTCTCTCTGCTACTTCCATAGCCATCCGCTCCAGTTTTTTTGTAGCAGCCTGCCCGGTTAGAATTAGATTTTTCTCTACTAAGTTTTCTTGCATAATTTTGTCAAAAATAGACTATTAAAATATCAGCATCAAAAGCTGACTTTTAAAAAAATGAAATTAGGCTATCTTAGTCACCAGTTTAAATTTACTTAATGCTACAATACTTACCCCAGATCATCTTTTTTGCACTGTCAGGATTTGCAATTTATCTTTTTTCTAAAAATGCCATGAAGATCAGGCGAAATATATTACTTGGCAAGGATGAAGACAGGAGTGACAACCCCGGTGCCCGCTGGAAAAATGTACTACTTCTGGCTTTTGGCCAAAAGAAAATGTTTCGCAATCCATTGGTTGCAATAATGCACTTGTTCGTGTATGTAGGGTTTGTCATTATTAATATAGAAGTGCTGGAAATAGGACTGGATGGGCTTTTGGGAACACACAGGCTTTTTCTTCCGGCCCTGGGCGGCTTTTATAATTTCCTGATCAACTCATTTGAAATTCTTGCTGCACTTGTATTGATTTCCTGCATTATCTTTTTGATCAGGAGAAATGGAGTTCACATCAAAAGGTTCTGGGCCAGGGAATTGGTAGGCTGGCCAAAAGATGACGCAAATATTATTTTGATCGTGGAAATTGTTTTAATGAGTTTATTCCTGCTGATGAATAGTGCTGACAGGGCCTTACAGTTACAGAATGCTGCTCATTATCATGTGACGGGAGATTTTTTAATATCCGGTTTTATAGCACCATTATTTTCCGGGCTTAGCGTTTCTTCATTGATCATCCTGGAAAGAACTGCTTGGTGGCTGCATATCATAGGCATTTTAGCTTTTTTAAATTACCTGCCTCTCAGTAAACATTTACATATTCTGCTCGCATTCCCCAATGCATATTATATGAGGCTTTTCCCGCTGGGGCAAATGAAAAATATGTCTGCCATTCAGAATGAAGTGCTATACATGATGGAGCCGGAGAAAGCACCTACCGAAGTAGCCGCACCGGAATCATTTGGAGCGAAAGACGTAGCTGACCTGAGCTGGAAAAATTTATTGGATGCGTATACCTGTACCGAATGTGGCCGTTGCACAGCTGCATGCCCGGCAAATATTACGGGTAAATTATTAAGTCCAAGAAAGATAATGATGGATACCAGGGACAGGCTGGAAGAGGTTGGCAAAAACATAAATGCCAACAAAAGTTTCGTACCGGATGGTAAAACTTTGCTGCATGATTACATTACCGTAGAGGAGCTGCGTGCCTGTACTTCCTGTAATGCCTGCGTAACCGAATGCCCGATAAGCATAAACCCTCTCGATATAATTTATGAACTCAGGCGAAGTCTTGTGATGGAAGAGAGTAATGCGCCACAGGAATGGAATGGCATGTTCAGCAATATTGAAAACAATTTTGCACCGTGGAAACTTAGCCCGGACGAGAGAGATAAATGGGCAACTGAAATGGAATCCTGATCTCTGCTACCCGGGGTTCTCAGATTTCTCCAGTTTGTTCATTTTTGATTCTATACCTTTCTTACTTAGTATCCTGAAAAGTAGTATTAAAGCTGTGATTAAAAATATGCCCCCTATCACCCAATTGAGGTAATCCTGCACATTGGAAAGTTTATTGATCAGCCATGGTCCTCCAAGAATATAAATGGTTTTTCCCATCAATGTGCCTATGGCCAGGCCTATCAGGAAAAACCAGTTGTGAGAGGCTTTTGGCAGCAGTATTTTCCTGGTGATCAACACAGTAGTCCAGCCAAACCAGAAGGGAATTTGTACTGCATTCACGGCATTAATCATCATACCCAGCAGGAACCTGTTCATGTCGTTATCCAGCAAGATATTCTTTGATTTACCCCCTTTAGCAGCGGCAACAAAACTTCCTATTGCAAGTGCGAGTATGATAAGGAATGTCGCCCATTCCATGTACTTCATTATTTTTTTTCGCTTCACTAACCAGTCGATTGCTACAAGCGCAATTCTTACATAGATTACTTCTACCAATACAGCACCTAATACAAACAATGAAGCCTGGTATACACTTTCGTCCAGGCTCATTTGCATGGCCACTACGTTCATAGGGCCTAAAGGAAGGGTACCAAGGAAACTGATACCAAGTCCCCAGAAAAAAATTTTGAAGAGAGAACGCATTGTATGTAATTGGAGATGAACCCTTACTGAGCAATAATTTTTAGGGTAACATCCACATTATCTCCCATAGTTTTACTTTCTTTTCCTACATGATATTTTAGCCTGTCAAAAGAGAAACTCCCTGCCATTAAATAACCATTATCCTGTGGAAGTACAGTAAAAGGAAAACTGATCTCGTCAGTTACATCCTTGATAGTGAGCTTGCCATTAAAAATATAATTCCCCGGAATCGCTCCTTCTTTTATTGAAGTACTTACCAACCTTATTTGAGGGTAAGTGGCCACATCAAAATAATCAGATGCCTGCAAGTGTTTGTCTCTTCGATCATTATCAGTATCTATTGTTTTTACATCTACAGTCACATCTGCAGAAGAGGCTGAAGGATTTATTGGATTAATAATTATACTTCCTTTCAAACCTTGAATATCACCCCCTGTTCCAATACCAAAATTTTTTATATTGAAATGAACCTTACTTCCTGCAGACACAGGACTCAACTTTTTTTGTGCGAAAACACCCAGCCAGGAGAAAACCAAAACTGCTATAAATAAACTATTTTTCATGTATTGTGTTTATTATTTGTGAATGGAAGAACGTGATTGATAAACAAGAAGACTCTTCTGAGAGCCGCTGCAAATTACTGCAAAATGAAGGATATAAGAAAACAGGTATTACTTTAATTAACATTACTTACTTTACAGTATCACATAATTTATGCTTTCACGCTCTACGCTTCAGTTACTCAGGTTTCATTTTTCGATTTTCCTAATGCCCATTTATTGGTTTGGGCTTAGCCAGGTCATGCATATCAACATAGTGAACAGTATACTTGTTTTTATTATTTTTCATGTGCTCGTATATCCCTCCAGCAATGGCTACAATAGTTACATGGATCGGGATACTACGCCAATTGGTGGATTGGAAAAGCCTTTACAACCTACCAGGCAGTTATTTCATGTTACGGTTATTATGGACCTGGCAGCTATTTTATTAAGCCTTTTTATCTCAGTTTACTTTATGCTGGGTATAATTTTATACATACTAGCTTCCAGGGCTTATAGTTATCGGGGTATCAGGTTAAAAAAATATCCAATTACAGGATACCTGACAGTAATGATATTTCAAGGGGGCCTGTGTTATTACCTGGTAAAACATGGTTGCAGCCAGGAACAAATGCTTCATGTTTTCTGGCTGCCAATACTAGCTGCGGCCTTGCTGATCGGGGGTTTTTACCCGCTTACACAAATTTATCAGCATGAATCTGACAAGGCAGATGGCATCACGACCATCAGCGCCTGGCTAGGGTATAAAGGCACTTTTATTTTCACCGCTTTCATTTATTTCCTTGCGATGGTTTCTCTGGGCATCTATTTTGCTTTAAACCTGGAGATAGACCGGTTTTTTATTTTTCAATTATTCATGCTGCCCATTCTTGTTTATTTTTTCTGGTGGATGATAGCTGTATGGAAGAACCGGGCTGCAGCGAATTTTAAAAATACCATGCGTATGAATGCTCTTGCTTCATTATTTACAAACGCTGGATTTATCACCATTTTAATTTTAGATAAATTTTGAGCAAAATAACTTCTATAGCAACCGCAGTTCCACCACATGCACATCCCCAGCACAGCCTGTTCGAATTTACTGATACAGTTTATGACAATAATGAGAAGGAAAGCAGGATATTAAAATACCTGTACAACCATAGCGATATAGAAACAAGGTATTCTGTAGTTCCTGATTACAATAATAACATTAACGAAAGAGAATTTTTTCCTGCCACTGCAGACCTGGAACCATTTCCCGGCGTAGAAAAAAGAATGGAATTATTTCAAAAATATGCACCGGGACTTTCTGCAGAAGCCATAACAAAGTGTATTGAAGGAAAAATAAATACTGATGAGATCACACACCTTATTACAGTAAGTTGTACAGGTGTAAGTGCGCCGGGGCTTGACCTGCAGGTGATGGAGCTTTTGCAGCTACGAGATGACCTGATGAGAACTTCGGTCAACTTTATGGGTTGTTATGCTGCTATTCATGCCATGAAAATAGCAGATGCTTTTTGCCGGGCAGACGCAAATGCAAATGTGGTTGTCGTATGTACTGAGTTATGCACTTTGCATTTTCAAAAAGATAAAACGGAAGATAATATAACCTCGACCCTCTTGTTTGGAGATGGTGCCGCAGCTTTCCTGATGCAGGGAAACGAGAAAGGAAAAGGTATTGCCATTGATTCATTTTACAGTAAAGTAATGCAGGGAGGGAAACAGGAAATGGCCTGGCAGGTTTCTTCCAAAGGTTTCCTGATGACCCTTTCTTCAATGATACCCAACCTGATCAAACAAGACTTTTCTGCACTTACTCATAAGGCACTTGAGCACGGACATTCTACCAGGGAAGAAATAGAGTATTGGTGCATACATCCCGGTGGAAAGAAAATATTACAGGCTATTTCTTCCTGCCTGGAACTCCAGGAAGATGAGCTCGATTTCTCCTACGAAGTGTTGAAAAATTACGGGAACATGAGTTCTCCAACAATCCTATTTGTTTTAAAGAAGATCCTGGACAATGCTGAAGCTACCGGCAACAACAATAAAATTTTTGGCGCTGCATTTGGCCCCGGTCTTACCATGGAAACTTTCATAGCCCATTATGATTGACCTGACATACAGATCAACAAAAAAAGAATTGCTGGATGCTGATGATGTTCCTTTTGCGGACATCAAAAAAAATATGCAGGAATTAAATACCATTAATACTTTATTGGGAGGGCATAAGATCACTATTCGTGGTTTCAAAAAACTATTAGGAAATAGGAACAAAATCTCCGTTTGTGAGATCGGTTGTGGTGGAGGTGATAACCTTCATGCGATTGAAGCCTACTGCAAAAGACATGGTATAATATGCAGTTTTACAGGGATTGACATAAAAAAAGAATGTATTGATTTTGCCCGGCAACAATACCCGAAAATGAATTGCAACTGGGTTTGTAGTGATTATCAAACTGCGGTATTCAAAAAGGAACCTGATATTATTTTTTCTTCGCTTTTCTGTCATCATTTTAATGAGCAACAATTGCAGGTGATGCTGCAATGGATGAAA
>JBBQYS010000120.1:0-9567 GCA_038208485.1 Chitinophagales bacterium | reverse complement strand
AACCACAGAGGTTTACACGGAGAACCACGGAGGTTTTCACGAAGAACCACGGAGAGGGTTTTCTATTTGTAGTTACACGGAGAACCACAGAGGTTTTTCACGGAGAACCACGGAGGAGGTGCTAGATACTCGGTGATCCTCCGTGTTAAGCGGGTTTTCTCCGTGGTTCTCTGTGCTTCTCGGGTTTTCCTCCGTGTAACCTGATTTTTGTTTCCAGTTCTCGGGTTTTCCTCTGTGCTACATGCCCCTCCGTCTTACTTATTTTCAAATTAGAAAATCTGTATTTTTGCCCCTCATGTCCCTCTACTTTTCCTCACTCAATAGCGGCAGCAACGGCAACTGTTATTACATAGGTAATAGCAGTGATGCTGTGTTGGTAGATGTGGGATTAAGCTGTAAAGAAATAGAAAAAAGATTCCGGATCCAGGGCCTGCATTTATCTGCAGTAAAAGCAATTTTTATAAGCCACGAACACTCGGATCATATAAAAGGACTTTGTGTACTGGCACAGAAATATGCCCTGCCGGTTTATGGAAATAAAAATACCCTGGCAGCTTGTGGAGATCTGAATCCTGAGTTGGTGCATCATATTTCAGCAGATGAAATAGTTGCCATTGGCAGTCTACAAATCACTGCTTTCAGCAAATTTCATGATGCTGCAGATCCTCTAAGTTTTACGATTACTGATGGACGGGTTACTATCGGTGTGTTTACAGATATTGGCAGAGTTTGCAAAAACCTGATCCACCATTTTAGTAAATGCCAGGCCATTTTCCTGGAAGCAAACTACGATGAAGTAATGCTGGAGCAGGGACGCTATCCATTTTTTTTAAAGAACCGTATCCGTGGAGGAAGAGGACACCTGAGCAACAAAGAAGCTTTAGAGGTTTTTATAAAATACCGGCACAAACAATTGCAACATTTATTGCTTTCGCATTTATCCAAAGACAACAACTGTCCTGACAGGGCTTTAGAAATGTTTCTGCCTTATGCGGGCAAAACCAGGATAAGTATAGCTTCCCGCTACGAAGCTTCGGAAGTATTTTTTGTAGGAAAAGGAAGAGAAATTAGTTTATTGCCCAAAAAAAGCACTGTACAGCAGCTTTCTTTTTTCTAGGATAAAATCAGGAAACCACCACATAGTAACCAATCAACTGTGCAATCACACCAAGCACAAGCCCTGCATACACTTCTCCCTGCTTATGGCTACCAAGTAACAAACGGCTGCTGCAAATAATTCCGGTAATAAGAATGACAAGTGCCAGTGGCCATGCCATCGTAAGGTTATTAGAACGGATGAGAATGATAAAAAAGCCCAGAAGTCCACCGGCACCAATAGTATGCATGCTTATTTTAAAATAAATATTGGCCAGCAAAGCCCCGCTGCTACTGAGAAAAATGCCTAATACAAAGGCAGGTAATAACCTGGGATAATCTGCCTGTTCTTTAAAAACAGTGTATGCCCAAAAATAAAATATACCTACAGCTATGTAAGGTATAATCCTGTCTTTTTGGGTACGAAGAAAAATAGAATCAATGAAGCCTACAGCTTTCAATAAAAAAACACTAAAGAGCGGAAAGAACACCAAATTAAGGGCTGCAATAAGTAAAGCACCCAGCTTTTGCTTTTCTGAAAATCCGGCAAATAACACAGGATGCAGGTAGATCACAAACGCAAAAACATACATCGGGATAAACACCGGGTGAAACAAATAAGAAAAAAAATTTGCGATCAGCCTTGTTGCTCCTGGTGCTTCCTGCCTCTGCGCTGCTTCTGCCTCCATAATTAGTTATAAAATTTTCCGCAGACGTGCCACGGGTATATTAAGTTGCTCCCGGTATTTTGCTACGGTACGGCGGGCAATATTATAGCCTTTCTCTTGTAACATTTCAGTCAATTTTTCATCACTGTAAGGGTGCTTTTTATCTTCTTCATCTATAATATCAGTGAGTATCTTTTTCACCTCACGGGTACTTACTTCTTCTCCGCTGTCAGTCTGCAGGCTTTCGCTAAAGAAAAATTTCAGGCGGTAAGTACCAAATTCTGTCTGCACAAATTTACTGTTGGCCACACGGCTCACGGTACTGATATCCAGGTTGGTGATCTCTGCTATATCTTTCAATATCATCGGGCGCAGATTGGTTTCATCCCCGGTCAAAAAGAAATCATGCTGGTAGTTCATGATGGCTTCCATGGTGTTGAGCAAAGTGTTTTGTCTTTGCTTTATGGCATCTATAAACCACTTGGCACTATCTATTTTTTGTTTGATAAATAATACAGCTTCTTTTTGTTGTTTGTCTTTCTTGCTACCCCTGTCATAATCCTTGAGCATATCACGGTAGCCTTCGCTGATGCGCAGATCCGGTGCGTTTTTACTATTCAGGCTGAGTTCCAGCTTGCCATTGGCATTCACTATAAAGAAATCCGGAATAATGTAATTGCCACCTTTACCCCTTCCAGAGGCTACGCCGCCTGGTTTTGGATTCAGTTTTACAATTACCGCAATAATTT
This sequence comes from Chitinophagales bacterium, assembly GCA_038208485.1. Lineage (GTDB taxonomy): Bacteria > Bacteroidota > Bacteroidia > Chitinophagales > Chitinophagaceae > Ferruginibacter. The sequence continues at coordinate 7,055 of JBBQYS010000120.1, read as the reverse complement.
CCCGCAGGTCTTCATCTTCAAGATCGAGCGCTCGCTGTATTTTTTCGTAATGTTTCTTGGTAAACTCATCAAAATAATTGCTCAGTATTTCGATGGCTAGTTTTACAGTTTCATCAGGATCTGCTTTGCGTTCCAGCTGTAGCAGTAAACATTCCTGTAAGTTTCTTGCACAAACGCCGGGAGGATCAAAATGCTGTACTTCGGCAATAATGGAAGCAACTTCCTCCTCATCTGTCATTACATTTTGGCGGAAAGCCAGGTCATCTATTATGGAAGTGATCTCCCTGCGTAAATAACCGTCATCATCCAGGCTGCCGACTATCTGTTCAGCTATTTTTTTCTCTTTTTCATTTAGCGTGAGCATGCCAAGTTGCTGTAGCATCAGTTCATTAAAGCTTGTTTCTACCCGCTGTGGAGAAGTACGCTGTTCCTCCGGGTCAGGATAATTGTTATCCCTCAGTTTATAATCACCTACTTCGTCATCTCCTTCCTGAACATAATCGCTGATATCGATATTCTCATAATCGTCCTCACTGCCATCACGTTCCAGCTCCTCATCTTTAGTTTCTGCAAATTCATCTCCTTCACTATCTTCATCATGTCCATCTTCCGTTTGCTCCAATGCAGGATTTTCTTCCAGCTCTTCTTTGATGCGTTGATCAAGAATTGCTGTAGGCACCTGCAACAACTTCATCAGCTGTATCTGCTGAGGAGATAATTTCTGCAGTAATTTTTGTTGTAAACTCTGGTATAATGCCATAACGGTAATGTAAATCTTTTGAATGATAAGGTCAATGGCAACAATTCTGTGCTACAAACTTACCCAATTGAAATTGCGTAAATTTACAACCAATACATTGTTCTAATGCCAAAGAAATCAATTTTTTTATTTTTCTGCATGATTTTTGTTGCCGCTGCAGCTTTCGGACAGGTTGTATCCCCAACTGATTCATCTGGTTCTACCTCCAACGATTTTTTTCCACGCAGTTTTTCTTCTCCTGCAATCCGCATTACTGCACTTAAAGTGATACCCGCCAGTTTTTACACAGATAATTTTGGGTTTTTCTGTGATAAAGAATGGAAGCTGGAGAAAGCCACAAAAGTTCCTTTGAAATTAAGGTTAGGTACCGTGCAGCAGGTAGACTACCTCGAAGGAAAACCTAATGCGGTAAACCCGGCTTACTAACTCTCTTCTCGTTTCTTCTTTCAGACCAGAATCTGTACCCCTAATAGTAAATAAATCAAGGCATCTTTATTGCAGAAGCAATTTGAAAAATATAATTTTCTTTTTATATTAGTTATATTAATCCTGATCAGTTTGTACAATAATATGCTTCTAATCAACTCATTTATAAATTTCAGGAGTAGTAAAAAATCAAGAATGGCATCTCTGTCTTTTCAGGACTTTGATTTGTCTAATTTCATCAATACTTTTAACCTGACACTCTTTTAGCAATTATGAACCCTTCAAATACATCTCCTAAAATTGAGACTGAAAAGTCTTCAGTAGAGACATTTCCCTGGGTGGGAATAGGAGCTTCAGCAGGAGGATTAGATGCATTTAAAAAATTTATCTCCAACATTGAGGTCAACTCAGGAATGGCTTATGTAATAGTGCAACACCTCGATCCTAGTCATGAAAGCGTTTTGCCGGAAATATTACAGAAAAGCACCACGATCCCCGTTCTGGAGATAACTGATGACGTTAAAGTACAACCTAACCATATTTATATCATACCAAGCAACAAGATGCTCCTGGCATTTGATGGTGTGCTTAAACTAAATAAAAGGCCCGAAAAAAGTCTAAGTAAAACCTTGGGTGGGGGATATATTAAAAACTTGCCGATAGATTTATTTTTTACTTCGCTTGCAGAAGTACACGGGGCAAAATCGATAGGCGTTATATTATCCGGTACGGCAAGTGATGGAACAAAGGGAATAAAGGCTATTAAAGAAATGGGTGGCATCACTATAGCGCAGGATGAAGCATCTGCTACATTTGATGGTATGCCTAAAAATGCGGTATTATCCGGATCTGTAGATTTCATACTTACTCCTGAGGAAATGCCTGGAAGAATTATGGAACTTACCAGAATCATGGATGAGAATGAAGATATACCGGAAAGCCATGATAAGAAAGATGATCTCTTCCGACAGATACTCTACGTGCTGAGGGTAAGAAAAGGGACAGATTTTACTTATTATAAACAAACTACTATTCGCAGAAGAATATTGCGCAGGATGGCATTGTGTGATGTAAATAGCCCTGAAAAATATTTAAAATACCTGAGGGAAAATGTCAGAGAACAAGACAAATTATACCAAGACCTCCTGATCCCTGTAACTGATTTTTTTAGGGATGCCTCTGTGTTTGAAGATCTTTGCATTCGTATGTTTCCGGATATCATTAAAAGCAAATCCGCCGGCGACTCACTGCGGGTATGGGTAGCTGGCTGTAGTACCGGAGAAGAGGCATACACTATAGCAATATGTATTAAAGAACTGATTAAAAATTCACACATTAAGGCCCAGGTATTTGCTTCCGACATAAGTGAACCTGCCATAGTGAAAGCAAGAGCAGGAAAGTATAAAGCCAATGAAATAAGTGGTCTTTCTTCAAAACACTTACAGGATTACTTTACAAAATCAGGGAATGAATTTCAGGTAAATAAATCGATCAGGGATATTTGTGTTTTTGCCGTGCATAATTTTATAAAAGACCCACCTTTTAGTAAAATGGATTTTATCAGCTGCAGGAATGCCCTGATTTATATGGAGCCTTATCTGCAGAAAAAAGCAATAACCACTTTTCATTATAGCCTGATACCGGATGGGTATCTATTACTGGGAAAATCTGAAACAACAAATAGTGCCCCGGGATTGTTTAATGTGAGCCTTACCAGCAATGGTAAGAATGAAAAATTATTTACACGAAATACTGTTACTTCAAAATTTCTTTATTCCAGTGGTTCAAGAAATGATACCCGGTTTTCTACAGAACAAAAAATAATTAGCAGCGAAAAAAAGCAACCTGATTTTCATAAGGTTGTAGATGAAGTTTTACTTAGCAAATTTACCCCACCGGGAGTGGTAGTAAATGAAGCCATGGAAATTGTACAATTCAGAGGAGCAACCTCACTTTACCTGGAACAAATGCCGGGGAAGCCAAGCCATAATTTATTAAAAATGGCCAGGGAAGGTCTTGCTTTTGAATTGAGAAATGTCATTCATAAAGTAAAAAAGGAACACCAAAATATAGCGTCTGAAATTATACCTATAAAATTTCAGAACAACATACACATGGTTTCCTTTGAGGCAATACTGCTGGAAGAAACTATAGAGCCACATTACCTCATTATTTTTCACGATCATGTTTCAGAAGATCATGATCCAACTGCAGAAAAGCCTGAAACTAAAACTTCGGCAACACTGCAGGATGAAAAATCACAAAGGATAACACAGCTTGAAAAAGAACTGGCGCTTACCCGTGAGGATATGCACAGGATCACAGAAGCCCAGGAAGCAGCAAATGAAGAGCTGCAAACTACGAATGAAGAGTTACTGAGCAGCAGCGAGGAATTACAAAGCCTGAATGAGGAACTGGAAACCGGAAAAGAAGAATTGCAAAGTACTAATGAGGAATTGATGGTGGTGAACCAGGAAATTATTGCGTTAAATAAAGAGGTGCATAAGTCACTGGCTTATTCAAACTCCATCATTGCTACTATACATGATGCAATGATAGTAATGGATCAGAATATGAATATAAAGCAGGCGAATGATACATTTTATGATTCTTTTCTGCTGAAGCCGGAGCAAACTGAGGGAAAACAACTTTTCGAACTTGGAGATAATGAGTGGGATATTCCTGAATTAAGGGATCTCCTGGAAAAAGTTTTGCCTCACAAAAGCAGTTTTAAAAATTTCAGGATAGAAACTCATTTCTCCAAAATTGGCTTCAAAATACTTGAGGTTAATGGCAGCGAGATTGTGAAAGAAGAATTTAATGAAAAACTAATCCATTTAGCTATTCAGGACCTCACAGAGTCTACCTTATTAAAAGATAAGGAGAAAGAGATGAATGAGATCTTCCAGAATATGGTGATACAGACACCGGTGGCCATGATCGTTCTTCGACGTCCTGATCATATTATAGACATTATCAATAAACCGGCTATTGAGATATTTAAGAAAAAACGGGAAGTTCTGGTGAATAGTAACTTCTTTAAGGTCTTCCCCGCATTTGAAGATGTAGGATTTAGAGAAACGTTTGATGAAATTTATCTGAGCGGTAAAAGCCAAACGTCAAAGGAGAAAAAAGTAGTCATAAAATCTAAGGATGTCAACCATGTTTATTTCTTTGATATTTCCTATGATCCGTATAGAGATGCTCAGGGTAAAATAACCGGCGTAGTTACTATTTGGAATGATGTAACCGACAAAGTTCTTGCCCGTAGAAAAATAGAAGAAAGCGAAAAAGGATTTCATTTTATTGCCGATTTCTTACCACAAAAAGTTTGGACTGCTGATGCAAATGGTAGTATTAATTATCTAAATCAACGATGGCTGGACTTCGCGGGAAAAACTTTTGAAGATTTAAAAGGTTGGGGTTGGAGGTTGATTGTACATGAAGAGGATTGGGCAGAAAACCAAAGGCTATGGCAGAAAAGTATTGATACAGGAAAAGATTTTGAGTTTCAACAGCGATTTTTAGATAAGGATGGTGAATATAAGTGGCATTTGAGCCGGGCTGTATGTTTTAGAGATGAGAATGATCAAATTAAAATGTGGGTGGGGACTAACACCGAAATTCAGGATGTAAAAGAAGAAGAGGAAAGAAGAAAGAATTTTATAAAAATTGTGAGCCATGAACTTAAAACTCCTGTAACATCTATACAAGGCTATATACAATTGCTATTGATGATGATGCAGGATGAATTTGAACCGAATAATAATGTTGTTCCTTTAAAGTCATCCCTGGAAAGAATGGATAAGCTGGTACACAGGCTCACCCGGCTAATCACTGAAATGCTGGACCTGGCAAGAATAGACAGCAGGCAAATGGAAATGCATAAGGAGTTATTTTCTTTGGATGACCTGGTTAATGAAGTTGTAGAAGATTTCAGGCTCACGTCTCCCAATAATGAAATAGAACTTTATAATAGCCATACTTGTACCGTAGACGCAGATAAACACCAGATAGAGCAGGTATTGGTAAACCTTATTTCTAATGCAGTAAAATATTCTGAGGACGGAGAAAAAATCAAAGTTGAAATTTATCAAAAGGATGACGAAAGTATAGCAGTTAGGATAATTGATAAAGGTATTGGTATAGATAAACAAGACCATGAAAGGATCTTCGACAGATTCTATAGAGTAAGCGGAAAAAATGAACAAACTTACCCTGGGTTTGGCATAGGTTTATTTATATCTAAAGAACAGGTAACACGCCACGGAGGAAAAATCTTATTGGAAAGTGAGCTGGATAAGGGCTCAGCATTTACAATGGTCTTACCTTGTATAAACGACAAAAGCTCATGAATAAAGCAAACATCCTGGTCATTGAAGATACCGAAGACATAGGTCTCATGTTGAAAATGACTTTAGAATACAAAAACTACAAGGTCATTTTATTAAAAAAAACTGATTTACTTTTCTCTGTATTAGAAACTGAAAAGATAGACATGATCTTAATGGATATGTTATTGTCCGGAGTCAATGGAATTGACATTTGTAGGGAGTTAAAAGCAAATGAAAAAACCGCAAAAATTCCTCTGGTGATGATGTCTGCCCATCCGGATGCAAAAAATCTTTGTATGGAGGCAGGTGCCTCAGATTTTATTGCAAAGCCGTTTAATATTACAGAGATGCTTGATAAAATATCCCTGGATTTTCCCTGATCATTTTCATGCATGATCTACGTCAATAAAAAAAGAAAACTCCAGGTTTTCCTTATCCCATTTACCGGTCTCTGCAGCAGCTTCTCTCCACAAGCCACTTGCTGGACAATTTACAATAGGCCGGTTGTTTTTTCAGAAATTATTTCTTGATAGATTTACAAAGCTTATAGTATCCATATAATTTTATTCCATGTTCAATCTCGTTATTTCATTTGCTGCAGGGTTTTTACTGGCAATCATTGTGTTTTTTCTTTTTGTAAAAAGAATGATGCAGCAGTCTGCAGAAAATCTTTCCATACAGTTGGAGCAACAGAAAATGGATCTGACTTTAGCGGCATCTCAAAAAAACCAATACCTGGAAGATGAGAAAAAGTTATTGGCAGACATCAGTGCGCTGCAAACTAAAAATGAATGGCTGAGTGCTGAGCAACAAGCATACAAAAACCTACAGGAAAAGTACCAGTCTTTGGAAAACGTACAAGCGCATACAAAATTCAGCCTGGCAAATGCAGAGGAAAAACTCCTGAAGCAAAAAGATGAAGTAGAAAAAATGGGGGAAACTTTCCGCCATGAGTTTCAAACACTGGCCCAAAAAATACTGGATGAAAAAACGCAAAAGTTTACTGAGGTAAACGAATTGAAGATGAACAATATCCTGCAACCATTTAAAACGCAACTCGGTGAATTCAAACAAAAAGTAGAAGAAACTTATGATAAGGAAAGTAAGGAAAGATTTGCATTGGGTAAAGAAGTACAAGCTTTGGTAAATATGACACAGCAGGTAAGTAATGAGGCAAACAACCTGACCACTGCCTTAAAAGGAAACAACAAAATGCAGGGGCACTGGGGAGAAATGCTGCTGGAAAGTATCCTGGAACATAGTGGCCTGGCGAGGAACCGTGAATATTATTTACAGGAATTTATCAGGGATAATGCCGGTAATGTAATCAAAGATGAAGAAGGGAAGGGCCTGCAGCCAGACGCAACCATCGTATATCCTGATGGAAGAAAAGTGATCATTGATAGTAAGGTTTCTTTACTGGCATGGGATGCCTGTGTGGCTTCTGCGGATCTGGAAGAACAAAAAAACTGCATTAGGGAACTGGTAAAAAGTATCCGCCGGCATGTGGATGGATTGAGCAGTAAGAATTATCC
>JBBQYS010000119.1:0-9994 GCA_038208485.1 Chitinophagales bacterium | reverse complement strand
CAATTATCAGTTAAGGTGTTTGTCCGCCGTTAGCAATTTTATATTTTTATACATGTTGTGCATTACCTGCATATGAGGTGCTGTAAGTACCGCCAGGAATAAAAAAACATATGCAATAAGCATATTGTTGCCTAAAAAAAGAAAACCTGTACCGCCGAATATTATAAACCCAACAAAAGAAATGATACTGTAAAAACTGATCTGTTTGGCAATAGTTTTAGGGGACATTAAACCGTCTTTACTGAGATAACGAAATATGTTTTTTAATGAAAATACAGAATGCCATAGCACAAAGTAAAAAGTGAAACCCAATATCATAGGAAGATGATAGAGTACGAATAACAGCGTTGCATATTCGGCAAAAAATTTAAAAAGCTCCTCAAACTTTACCGCATTGGTAAGCATGTACCAGACTGATATTATACAAAAAATAATACCGCTGATTAATAATATGTTGTAACGGTAATCATAAATGAATGCAATAAAGGTTTCATTTTTTTTACCTGATGTGAATAATGCACACAAAGGTTTCAGCGTTTCAAAATGAGGAAGTATAATCACAAAGAGTATGAGGATGCCATAAAATGTAACAAAACATTTCCCTGACATATTTGTGGTGTTAAACCGGATTAAATCAGTTTCACCAAAGTGGAAGGCGGCAATTACTATAAACAATAAATTTGTTGCAACAGGAAATAACCAGAACAGTAAAGCGAAAACAGCTAGTCTTGATATATAATTTAAATGAAATTTTTTTGCTGAGAAAGATTTTTTATCTCCTGCATTCTCTGTGGCTACCAGCATATCTGCAGCACCGTGGGGAATACCCAGCAAAACAATCCCACCTATAAACAACATGAATTGCAGCTCTGATGAAAAAGGTTGAATAAAATGTTCCAGCAATAACAAAGAAATTCCTATAATTAATAAAACGATACGCATAAAATAAATGGTTGTTTAAGAATAGTTGAATGTCTGAGTGACTTTAGTATTAAAAAATATATAAAATAATGCGGTGTTAATCCGTAATTCTAAACTGCATTTCTTCTATTGTCACTGTGTTGGTATTCGAATTATTGCTTCTGATAAAAACTTCTACATAATCGTTTGTAGACAGATTGAGTTCTGTAATAAAGCTTATTTGGAAACTCTGGTTATTGGATAGTGAAGACATAGTGCCTAAAGGTGCTGCAATGACTACCCCATTTTTAGCAATCGCTATTGAAAAATCACCATTAGTGGTGGGGGATTTTGCGCCAATAACAATATTGACTTTGCCTATTATATTTGTTTTACCGATGTAGGTTAATCTGTTGGATGCTGAAGAGAATTTTTTTGAATCTATCGTAGTTGCAGTACCGGCTATTTTATAAAACGTATTGGCTACAGGTAAAGAAGTAGCAGTAACGTTACCCGTCAGATGTTGAAAAGCGAAAGCCCTTGAGTTAGGAATATCAGTATTAGATACCATTTGCCATCCAGGTGTATAAGAATCAAATCCGTTTAATAAAGTACTTACTCCACGGAACATATTGCTGGTCATTCTTCCACGATCTATTACAGCGCCACCATTAATCTTTACACCGGTTTGCCCGGTATAGATAAAATAATTGTTAGCCAGGTCAATATCGTTGATAGTAACACCTGCTAAAAATTCTATAGCCGATCCGGCAGTGATGCCTGTAATAAAATTTAATGTAGAGGCAAACTTGCCTATCGTTCCTGTTAATTTTATTCCGTCTTTGCAATTCCAATAATTTTTTACGACTGTAATGGCTTTAAACCCACTTATCTGCCCTACACCCAGGCTCGGTATGCCTATTTCCACTACCGAGCAGCCGGAAAAAATATTACAAAATTTCGTACCTGTCGCATCTGCAAAATCGTACGCTTTTGTAGATGCACTTATTGGAATTACTGCCAGGCTTTCCATAAAAACGTTTACTGCGGTGCTGCGTAGAATACCACCACTGACTGAAGACATGATGCCATCTTTTTCAGGATCCATTCCCCTCAAGCCGGCACCGTTTAAAGTAAGATAATTGGGTGATATGTTTATGATACCTGAAAAAATATACATTTTGCTTGCATCAAGCGTTATATTTCCACCTGCCGGGGTAGGTAAATCACTCAGCGAATAGACATTTACAATATTATTAGTGGCTGCTCTTGGAGTAATGGACTCCCACCTGCTATTGTTGTAAATATTTAACGACTTTGTAGTCGTGTTGAATATCTGCAATGCATTAGCCGGTAAAATAATAGAATCACGCTGCGCAGTTGTCATTCTTGGTATCAACAATCCAGTTTTGGTTGATGAAATATCTAACATACTGGAAGTATCTGGTGCTGCACCGGTAGCATTGATGGATATGTTCTGTGCCGATGCCGAAGTAACGAGCACGAACAGGAGGATAAGCAATATGTTGGCTTTCATGTGTATTCTTTTAAAGAGTTGGACTGGATATTATGAATACAAAGTAATGAGTTATAACTACCGTTTGTGGTAGCTTAACAACTATAATATTGTAGGGTATTTGCCAGTAAAAATGCCTTTTTTACCTATGAGCCCTTATTGAAAATAACTTGTTGCAAAATAGGAGTCTGGTTGCCGGTAAATCCTGAAGCAGCTCTCTATAAATATTGTTGTAGTATAATACCAAGGCTACCTTAAAACTCCAGCGTAAGTGAGTTTAAAAAGAAATTGATTGTGAAAAATTCCGTTTGGTGCGGACAGTAACGGGTAAGGAAAAGCTTCATTTTAGGAAAAAACATGTAAGGTCCCAATCAGGCAGAAAGGAATAGTAGTTAGTCATAACTTTTCATATTGGCGCTGCGGCTATGAGCGCAAATAAGTAAGGTGGCAAAAGCATAAAAGAAGGGATATTAGGGTAGTTTTAAATTTTGCAAGGACATCAATTTAAATGAAATCGCTGAGGAGAGAATGAAAAAAAATCGACTAAATTTACAAAGCATACGGCGCTAAAAAAATCAAATCTTTAACGAAACAAAACCTCTTATGAGCGATTCCAAAATAAGTATTTCCGGCACTTATTTGATCAAAGCGTTAATTATTATAGGGAGCATTTTGGCAATTCTATATATTGGGTCCAGTCTTTTAATGCCCCTGATCGTTGCGGCAATTATTGCTATTCTTTTAGACAAACCCACAAAAAAAATGAAGCATTGGGGATTTCCAAATTGGTTGTCCATAATATTGTCTGTTATTTTACTGGTAGTGATTTTTCTATTGCTCACATGGCTGATAGGCGCACAAATAAATACAATGGCAGGCGATTGGCCTACGATAAAAGAAAAGGCGACGGGAAAATTGAATGGCTTGTCTGAATGGGCCAACCAAAAATTAAATTGGGACTACCGGGAATATATTGAAAATAACAAAAGGTTGGTGGGAAAGATGGAAAGCCTGGCGGGTGCCTTTCTATCTTCATTAATTAATTTGTTATCGCAATCACTTATCATTTTTGTGTATATAATCCTTTTATTGATGCAGAAGAAAATGTTTATCAGTTTCTTTAAAAAACTAACTACCAACCCCTCTGCAATGAATTCCCTTTTAAGTGATTCATCAAAAATAATTAGTAACTATCTTTTTGGAAAAGCTAAGATTATAGTTTTTTTGTTCGGTTTATATTATCTTGGTTTTACCCTCGGATCTGTTCCTTATGCATTGTTCCTGGCAATGTTTGCGGCGCTTTTTTCCATAATTCCTTATGTTGGAAATATTATCGGTGGTGGTATTGCAGTAATCCTGGCGTATTTGTACTCAGGCACAACCCCGGCTCTTATCGTGATTGCTGTGATATCTGCGGCGCAATTGTTGGAAAATTACATTCTTACCCCATGGATTATTGGTGATGAAATAAATCTAAATCCTTTTATCACGGTGTTTGGCGTTATTCTTTTTTCGGTGCTTTGGGGAGTTGTAGGTGCCATTATTGCGCTGCCCATTATTGGCGTGCTAGAAGTGATATTCGAGCATACCAAAGGAATGGAAGCCTTTGCATATTTGATAAACAAAGATGATTAATTGAACTTTTTTTTAATTGCACATTTTCTACCAAATAAAGTAGGCAGCAGAAATTTCAGCTGTGGCAAAGAGAAATTTAATGGACAGCAACTTTTCCTGCGATATATTATAATCACCCAAGGCTGCTATAATTACCAAACTCTCGATTTTATATTTTTCGAATTGAATTATGTGAAAACTTTTTATCTACTTAGTATTCCATTACAACCTTGAACCTAATTGCAGAGAATGAGCACTCCTGCCTCAAAGGCTGCCCGATGGGAGCGGCACCGCAGCGAAGCGCAGGTATAGCGCACAGCGGGAACAAATGCCCGGATGAGCACTGCTGCTGACGGCCCCAAATCATCACTTCATAGAGTTGTTACTCAGCACCTGAAACTTCTTCCCGTTTTTTCCATTTGCCAAAAACCAAACCTGTCCATTTTCATCAGGCTATGTTTTTCTATGAACCATGAACCATGAACCATTAACTATGAACCATGAACTATTTTTTCTTCCCAAATATTTAATCAACCTTCGCAGAAAATAATGTATAAAATATGTATTCAAAAAAGATAGATATCCGCTGGTCGGACCTGGATCCGAATTTTCATGTGTTGCACAGCAAGTATTATGATTTCTGTGCTTTTGCCCGGACGGCTTATTTGTACGAAAATAATATTACTGCCGAGGTGATGGTGGCGCAGGGAATTGGGCCGATTTTGTTCAGGGAGGAATGTATATTCAGGAAAGAGATCAAATTTGGTGATGCCGTGATGGTAAAGGTTTTCCTGGCGGCGGCTACCCGCAATTTTGCCCGCTGGAGTTTTGCGCATGAGATCTGGATAGGGGAGGATGTGCTGGCCGCAAAACTGAATGTGGATGGTGCCTGGATGGATATGAGAACGAGGAAGCTGACCACGCCATCGCAGGAGGTCCTGGATGTGTTTGAGGCTGCAGAAAAAACGGATGATTTTAAATTTCTGTAAAGCTGGAGCAGGACAAAGCGGATTAAAAAAAAATTCGGATGATTGACACCAACCGATAAGAGATTTTAAATTTATATAAACGTGTTTACAAAAAGCCGGGCCTTATATCTTGATGCCTTCCGGGGATTGTCTCCGCAGATATGGCTGCTCAGCGTGGTGATGCTGATCAACCGCTGTGGCACGATGGTACTGGCGTTTATGACGCTGTATTGCATCTCCCTGGGCTATAGCCTGAAGGAGGGCGGAATTGTGGTGGGCATCTATGGTCTGGGTTCGGTTACGGGTGCCTTGCTCGGGGGAAAACTCACAGATAAATTCGGATTTTACTACATACAATTCTTTGCGCTGTTCTTCGGCGGTTTATTGTTTTTGGTATTGGGGCAGATGCATGATTACCTGGCTATTTGTGTGGTTACTTTTATCCTGGCTATGGTGAATGAAACTTTTCGTCCGGCCAACAGCACGGCCATAGCGCATTACAGCAAGTTTGAGAATCGTACGCAAAGTGTTGCATTGGTAAGACTGGCCATTAACCTTGGTTGGGGCATTGGTATAGCACTCGGTGGTTTCCTGGCTTCTGTAAATTATTCTTTGTTGTTTTGGGTAGATGGTTTCACGAATATAATAGCGGGAATTGCACTCCTTCTCCTGCTGCCAAAAGTGAGCCTGCTCACACAAAAAAGCCTGAAGGCGGATAACGAACCTGTGGTTACCACAGATTCTCCGTACAAGGATAAAGCTTTTCTTTTTTTCCTGCTGTTCCAGTTCTTGTTTGCCATCTGTTTCTTTCAACTGTTCACCACCATTCCTGTTTATTTTAAAGAAGGATTGAAGCTGTCGGAATTTTCTATTGGCGCTGTGATGGCGATTAATGGAGTGCTGATCGCCGTTTTTGAAATGGTGATCGTGTTTAAACTGGAGAAGAGAAAACCTTACCTGGTGCTGATGACTTATGGGAGTATACTCATGTCGATCTCGTTTTTTACTTTACTGCTGCCAGCTGCCTGGGGTTTGTTTATAGCCATAGTGGCCATGCTGGTAGTGACCTGTGCGGAAATGATCGCTATGCCTTTTATGAATTCTTACTACCTCGCCCGCACTACCCAACTGAACCGTGGCCGCTATGCCGGGCTGTATACTATGACCTGGAGTATGGCGCAGATGGTGGGTAGCGTGAGCGGAACTTTTGTGGCCCAGAAGGCAGGCTTTATCGGGCTTTGGTTCCTGGTAGGTATTTTGTCTGCTTTTGCAGCTGTGGGTTATTTTGCCCTGTACAGAAAAACAGAATGGGTGCGGAGTGCGGCCTGATCTTATGGGAATAAAAAAAAGCCGGAGCAACTGCCCCGGCTTTTTTGATAGGTAGAAATGATATTCATTTAATCAAAACTGATTGTTGTTTTTCCTTTTGTAGTCATGTTCATGGTCTGTCCACCTACGTCCATAGAGGAGGTTATATCAGTTTGCATTTCCTGCTTTTGGGTAAGTCTTGTTTTTGTATTTACAGTCATGCTGCCGGTTATTTTTCCATTGAGGATCATGTCAATTTGAGAACCCATCATTTCCATGGTGGTGGTGCCTGATTTTGTTCCGTCAAGGTCTATGTAAGCAATATTGTTTTCTATTTTTTTTACGGTTTTGGTCATCTGGGATTTTAGTCCGTTTTCTTCCGAACTGTCCTTCCAGCTATAGCCAACTTTTACATCTGCGGGCAGAATAACCAACATGTTGGCTATAGAGCTGGCATCGTTATTAGCAGCTACTCCTGTCTGCATCAGGGCTTCGGTAAAGTCTACATCTTCTACCACTTTCCCTGATTCATTTACAGAACTTACTGCTCCATCTGTTCCGTTTATCAGGAAATAGGTCGTAGAATCCAGCATAGGAGCCAGCAGTTTGCCTGCTTCAGAACTTCTGTCTTCAGCTTTATCTGAATCAAAGGTCTGGTTCTGGCCCATACCATCAAGCTCAGAGGTGAGTTTGGTTACCTTGTTGGAAATTTTGTACTGGCCATTAGCATCATCCAATACTTTTAGCTGGGAAACCATGGTGCTCCTGGTACTCATCGTACCCATGCCAAGATCAGTGGTTTGGTCCTGTACCATCGTCATTTTTATTTCCTGTCCTTTCTTCAGTTGTACTTTATCATTTTTTTGAGAAAAACCAAGGACTGAGAGACTGCATAGTGCAGCTGTGAAAATTATTTTGTTCATTATTAAAATTTAAAAATTGAGTTTAATGGTGAGTAATTTAAATGTGAAAAATTGTTTCCCGCAAAAGATGCGCAGATTTTTTAACCGCAGATCTTTTTGCAGACCACTATTTGTTTGCGAATTTTCGGAGGCGAATTTAATCCATATAACATTCCAAATCATCCAAAAGTTTCACAATTGTAGAAAAGTGAGGGCATAAAAAAAGCCACCTTATAGGCAGCTTTTTTGCAATGATTTTTATGAATTATAAAACTGTTACATTAACAGCGTTCATTCCTTTTTTACCATTTTGCAATTCGAACTCTACTTTATCACCTTCTTTAATGTCGTTGATAAGTCCGCTTACGTGTACGAAGGTTTCTTTGTCAGAATCGTCGTGCTTGATGAAACCGAATCCCTTTTCTGAGTTGAAAAACTTTACGGTACCTTGATTTTTAGTGTCCATTTTTGTTGTATTGTATTTTAATAAAGGGCAAATATAGTCATTAGGTATTTAAAGAAGAATAAAATTTTGAGTATGTTAAATTATCCTAACTTAATTTGCATGTAATGATTCTGTCTCACATACTACTTGTTGGCGGCTGGCTGCTATATGGCGTAATACATAGCCTGCTTTCTGTGACCAATATCAAAAGCAATATTAGCAGCCTGTTCTCCCTGAGTCAAAAAAACTACCGGCTACTGTACAATGTTATTGCTTTTGGCCTTATTATACCGTTGATTTGGTATACTACTACGGTGGAAACTGCACCATTATTTCCGGGAAACACCTTTACAAAACTGACAGGTATCCTTTTAATGCTGATTGGTTTTGCCATTATGCTACAATGTGTGGCAGGTTATTTCCGGCAAATGAGCGGGGTAGAAGCTGCTACACCAACGCTGAAAACAAACGGTCTTAATAAAATCGTAAGGCATCCATTATACCTGGGAACGTTTCTGTTTTTGATTGGGATTGTATTTTTAAGACCATTTTACAGTAGCCTGCTGAGCGTAGTTTCAATAATTTTTTATACTTTGGTGGGTATACACTGGGAGGAGAAAAAACTGGTCAGTATTTTTGGAGAAGCTTATAAGAATTACCGGAAAAAAACACCGGCTATTATTCCCCGGTTTCGTTTATTTTAACATGCCGATTTGCCCCATGTATTTATTTATTTTTTTTAAAGATTCAATATGTCTGAATTTCGTTCTATGATCACCGGCACGGGCAGTTTTATACCAGATCAAGTAAAAACAAACAGAGATTTTACTATTCATAATTTTTATGATGCGGATGCCGTGCGTATAGAAACTGATCCTGCTATAGTTGTAAAAAAATTTGAACAAATAACCGGAATTGCAGAGCGTAAGTATGCCGATGCCAATATTAATTGTAGTGATATGGCTGTGATTGCCTCTCAGAAAGCAATCGAAGCTTCCGGGATAGACCCTGAAACAATTGACCTGATCATTTACGCCCATAATTTTGGCAACGTGTTAAAGCATACCATACAAACAGATGCTATGCCGGCACTTGCCTCCAGGGTAAAGCACGCTTTGGGTATAAAAAATCCGGAATGTATTCCCTACGATATTTTGTTTGGATGCCCCGGATGGCTGCAGGGTGTTATACAGGCTCATGCTTTTTTCAAAGCAGGTGTGGCCAATAAATGCCTGGTGATAGGAGCAGAAACGCTCAGCAGGGTGTTGGATGATTACGACAGGGACAGCATGATTTTTAGTGATGGTGCCGGTGCCTGCATCATGGAAAATAAGCAAGATGGAAATGCCGGGATTCTTTCTACTGCTGCGATGGCACATTGCGAAGATGAACTCGATTATTTGTATATGGGTAAAAGTAATTTCCCTCACAGTGATCCCAGGGTTCGTTATATAAAAATGAAGGGCAGAAAAGTATATGAGTATGCCATGAAATATGTGCCAATGGCCATGAAAAGCTGCCTGGATAAAGCCGGGTTAGATATTAAAGATGTAAAAAAAGTTTTCCTGCACCAGGCCAATGAAAAAATGGATGAGGGAATTATCAAGGCTTTGTACAAATTATACGAAGGAGCAGAAATGCCGGAAGGCGTGATGCCAATGAGCATTCATACACTTGGCAACAGCAGCGTGGCCACTATTCCCACTTTACTGGACATGGTATTGAGAAATAACATGGAAGGCCAACAACTGAACAAAGGAGATATTATTCTTTTTGCCTCGGTAGGTGCGGGGATGAATATAAATGCGGTTTGTTATAGAATGTAGAGGATTGTTTATCATTGTTTAACATGGTCGAATGTTGTTTAATAGGGGAGTATGAGAATTTGAATTCTTTGTCAAAAAATAAAATGGCTTACTGTTTTTTTCTAATTATTTACATCATTTGAGCTTGTTTGTAAGCGCTTTGCTGCTCTTGAAATTTACAAGACCGTCTTCACTCACTGAATAGTCAA
Organism: Chitinophagales bacterium; assembly: GCA_038208485.1. Lineage (GTDB taxonomy): Bacteria > Bacteroidota > Bacteroidia > Chitinophagales > Chitinophagaceae > Ferruginibacter. Next base: position 327 of record JBBQYS010000119.1, on the reverse strand, counting down.
ATTTTTTTGCTGATACAGCATTGTCTGTAATTTTTAAAGACACTACTTGATTTGGTGTCATCATACTTGTAATCCAAAGACGAATTTCAGTCCCGGTCACCCCTGTATCTAGTCTGGCCAAATTCATTTTTTTGCCTACTGCTTTCAGGTAGTCAAATTTCTTATTCGGTTCATGAGTTTTAGAGCTATCAGGCAATAAAACCCTAAAACTATCAGTCTGTGATTTCTTATTTGGTTAGCCAGAAATGATAACGGTTATAACTGATATGGTAAAAATATGAGTCGCATGATCTGGCTTAAAGATTCTGGTTCAGAGTTTTTCATTTC
>JBBQYS010000118.1:0-10186 GCA_038208485.1 Chitinophagales bacterium | reverse complement strand
AGAGGTAAGATTTATAGCATCCAATCAGATCCTATCCCTCCCCCGTGAGTGATCCATCATCGCTTCATCTACAGAATCCTGGGAGCCGGGATTGAGGAGTTTTTTATCCTTTTTATTTTTCCAGATCAATAAAATAATTATTGTTAGGGATACTGCTACGATCAGTACTATTGCTATTACATATGACATATCAGTATTGATTAAAAGGTTGAATTAATTCTTCGACTTAATTGTAATGTAACTAAAACTTTGAGGCTTCTACACATAAAACCTTCACTCTGCTTAAGTTTCATGAAAAGATAATAATGAAGTGCAAAGATTGATATCAAACCTGGGTGACTAATAATTTAAAACCCTAACAGTTTTTCGCTATCTGCTGCAGAAACGCTATTTATCTTTGATATATCTAAATCAACTTTTTCGTTCAGGCATACCTCTGTTTTTTCTCTCAAAACATACCCTTCGCCGAAAACCTGGCAAAAAAATAAAAAACAAAAAAACCCCTCACTTTGTCACAATCATAAACAATTTCATGATCTCATCCCTTTTGTACCGAAGCTCAGGAGCAGCGTAGCATTTGCCATATTCTGCCAATAGAAAACCAATAGTTTCTTTATTATCCATCGGGCGATAAAAAGAATCGAGTGGGGGAACACTGATGCGTTTGAAATAATTTTCGAGGTCTTTCTGGGAATACATTTGCCCACTCAGGCCATCTATGTAAAACTTAATATTTGCGGAGCTGTGTTCTTCTGTGTGTAGCTCATCTTTCTCCGGGTTAAAATAACCCATGATGAATTGTCTTGGAATATTCAATGCTTTGATTGGCACATCAAGTCGCTGGGAAAGTATCATGTACAGCAGTCCATTACTAATGGCATTGCCTTTTTTTGATTCAATGGTTTTATGCAGCAGGAATTGATCAGGCATTTCGTAATCCAGTTCGGTGCCACGGTGTTTGTAATAATTGAACACAATACTGTTCATTACATTTACCTGCTCCATTGGTGTAAGGAAACTGTTTAGTTCCAGCCATACATTGCGTCGCATTTTCTCCAGTTGCAGCCGGGTGCCCGCAGCATCCAGGTCGGGGTAAGTATATTTTCCTACCAGCAGGCAACCTTCTACCAGGTCGAAAGGATTTTCTGCCCACTGTTCAAAAGCGGATTCGAGGTCGCGGAATTGAAGTCTGTGTATAAGTGATTCTATCCTGTCTTGTGCCGCAGGGTCCAGGCTTTGTTCCCAAAGTGTCTCCAGGTTTGGGATGATGGGCCGGCCAAGACTCATGATCTTTTCGCTGACGGTATTGTAAACATATTCGTCCGGATCATCTATGAGGTGTAGCAAGGCTGTTATTTCTTTGCTTTCTTTCAACATGTAGAAAAGATTTTTAATGGTAAGTCCTGGGATAATTGGATAGACTAAAATTAAAAAAAAAATCTTAAACGCCTGTTAATTAATGGGGTCCATACAATATGTGGCAACGCTGCATTTGAAATGTGAAAATTCTCTTAAAGGGGTATTTTTTCCCCAATCTGTTTGTTTTAGTAAACATGGGCACTTATCTTCGCCAAGCTTTAAAGAAAAAATCAATTTTTTATTTAATTGTTTGTAGGACAGGATTTACAGTAAGGATTAGAACTAACAGCTCATTTGTAGGAATTATTAAGTGATCAAAAAAGAATAGATAGAATAAGTCGTGCATACGTGTAAACTCAATTTTACGTATGAGAAACTTAATTTATGTGGCTTTTGTTGGTTGTGCAATTACAGCAATGTCTTTCACAGCCACAGCACAACAACTGCCGGGGTACCAGGTAAAAGAAAATTTTACCGCCGAGTACAGCTTCAAAAAGGATTACAACCCTTTTCCGGTTTATGACGAAAAACCCATTTTATTTACTGCAAATGCAGAAAAGCGCTCACTCGTTACTGAGCTTTGCAACAAGGTACAGTTCAAGTTTGCACAACTGCTGGACAGGAATGTAGAATTGCTGACCAATGTTACTTTGTTTGGTTTTATAGATGAGTGGTGGCATACCCGTTACAGGTATGGCGGTACTTCAAAAGCTGGTATTGATTGCAGCGCCTTCACTGGGTTATTACTGAAGACAGTTTTTCATATAGATGTACCACGTACTGCAAGAATGCAATATGATGCTTCCGAAAAACTATCGAAAGATGAAATGATTGAAGGTGACCTTGTTTTCTTTAATACCCGTGGTGGTGTAAGCCATGTTGGACTTTACCTCGGTGGTGGCTATTTTGTACACAGCAGCAGCAGCCAGGGGGTTACCATAGATAACCTCGATGATGGTTATTATGAAAAAAGATTTATCAGTGGCGGCAGGCCAATTGTGATTGAAGAAACGACAGACATAGCAAACGCCGGCTGATACAAACACGTGATTTGATTGATTACTATAGAAATGCTTCCTTTTCCAGGGAGGCATTTTTTATTTTACCTCTTTTGTATTTATATAGAAGTTTTTATCTACACTAAATTTTATTTCTCCCTCCGGGTAAAAAGATTTCGTTTTCCATATGGTGGTTGGGTAGATCCATTGGTCTATTTTAAAATGAATTTTTACGGGAACATTATAACCAGCAATACAGTTGCTGTAGCGGTAGGCAATATTGTACCCATCGATCTTGTACTCCAGAACGGGAACTTGTGTTGTAGTAAGGTATTGAGAAAATAGTTTTGAAAAATCTTTCCCCGAAAACTGGTTGATGAACTTCTCTACCTCAGCAGCAGTAACTGTTTGGTGATAAAAAGTTTTATTCATGCCTATCAGCATCTTGCGGAATTTTTCATCATCATTCATCACCTGGCGTATGATGTGTATCATATTCGCTGCCTTGTAATACATGTCTCCGCTACCGCTATTGTTCACGTTATGTACTCCTGTGACAGGAATATCGTTTTGTATATTTTGCCTGATACCTTGTGCATATTCGTTCCCTGCTTTGGTGCCAAAATAATAATCAGTAAATAATACTTCACTGTAGTTGGTAAAGCCTTCATGTACCCACATATCTGCAATGTCTTTCGTGGTTATGTTATTAGCAAACCATTCGTGACCGCTCTCATGCACTATAATAAAATCAAACTTTAAACCCCAACCTGTGCCAGACAAGTCTCTGCCGAGGTATCCATTCTGAAAACCATTTCCATAAGCAATGGCTGTTTGGTTCTCCATACCCAGGTATGGGCTCTGCACCAGCTTATACCCATCTGCATAAAAAGGGTAGGGGCCAAACCAATGCTCAAATGCTTTCATCATTTTTGGTGCCTCCTTAAACTGGATTTTGGCTTTGTCCTCATTCTGTGGCAATACCCAATAATCCATACTGAGGTTACCTTTCAGGCCTTTATAGGTTTCTCCAAAATGTACATATTTTCCTATGTAGGTCACAAAACAATAGTTATTGATGGGGGCTTGAACTGCCCAGGTGTACGTAGCTGTATTGTCAGCGTTTATTGTTTTTTCTCTAAGCCTGCCATTACCAACACTTATGAGTGAATCAGGAATAGTCACATGCATGGCTGCACTATCGGGTTCATCAGCCTGGTGGTCCTTGCATGGGTACCACACACTTGCCCCAAGGCCCTGGCAGGTTACCGTAACCCACGGGGAACCTGTTTTATCTTTTGCCCAAACCATACCGCCATCCCAGGGAGGGTTTACCGCTACTCTTGGTTTGCCATGGTAATAAACTATCAACTGATGTTCCGCATTTTTTGGCAAGCCGGGGGGCATGTTTACCAGGTAAGCATTGCCGTCTTTTGTTATAGCTGGTTTATTGATGCCAGCTGTTTTGTTGGTTATTTTTCCTTTTTCACAACTGCTCAGGGTGATGCTGTCCAGTATCATTGGCTCCTGGAGATCAACCTGTATTATTTTTCCTGGTTTTATTATTTTAAAAGAGATAATGTTTTTTCCGGAGATAGATTGATTGGCAATGTCAAAATTTACACTAAGGTCATAGTGCGTTACATCCCACCAATCCCTTGTGCTTCCATAGGTTCCACGAAGCGTATCGGCATGGGTAAAATTTCCTTTACTATGTTGTGCATTAGCTTGCTGCGTTATTAATAATGCGCTGCAAAAAAATAGTTGCAATAAAAAATGACTCGTTTTCATGTTGGATTTATTCGTTTTTAAAGATAGATAACTGCACCGGAAAAAAACGATGATGAAAAGCCAATATTTTTTAAGGATTATATTTGGAAATAATAGAATTTCAAAGCAGATGTTGAAGGCAAAAAATAAAGTCAGGAATGTTACAGGAATGCTGGTTTGCTGTATAGGCATCTTGGTTTTTGCTGGCTGCAATGCGAAAGAAAGTCATGATAAAATGATCTTCCATTACAATGAGAGCAGTGGCATAGCCTCACTTGATCCTGCGTTTGCCCGGAACCAAAGTATTATGTGGGGCATTCATCAATTGTACAACACGCTGGTAGAGGTAAATGATAGTTTGCAAATTGTGCCGTCACTGGCAAAAAGCTGGGAACTGAATGAAGACAGAACAAGTATTATTTTTCACCTAAGACAGGATGTTTATTTTCATGCAGATGATTGTTTCCCTGGCGGAATGCCGAGGAAACTTATTGCTTCGGATGTGGTGTATAGCCTGCAGCGAATAATTGATAAGACGGTTGCAAGTCCCGGTGCCTGGATATTTAACAGTAGGGTAGACACAGTTCAGCCGTTTTCTGCACCTGACGATTCCACTTTTGTTTTACAACTACTGCGTCCTTTTTATCCGATCATGGGCATCCTTAGTATGCAGTATTGTTCTATCGTACCTCATGAGGCGGTAGAGAAATACGGGACTGATTTTCGCAGGCATCCTGTAGGTACCGGACCATTTCATTTTGTGGCCTGGGAAGAAGGACAGGCGCTGGTTATGGCAAAAAATGAAAATTATTTTGAAGAGGATACTGCAGGAAACCAACTGCCATATCTTGACGGCATCAAAGTAAATTTTTATGACAGCAAAGCTACCGAGTTCCTCGAGTTTCAGCAACGTCGGCTCGATTTTATTAATGATATTGATCCTTCTTTTAAGGACGAAGTTTTTACAAGAACGGGTAAGTTGAAAAAAGAATGGACAAATTCTATCCTTCTGCAAAAGCATCCTTACTTGAATATAGAATACCTGGGTATTTTGGTAGATAGTACAAATGATTTGGTGAAAAATTCACCGCTTAGAATAAAAAAAATCAGGCAGGCCATCAACTATGCTATTGACAGAAAAAAAATGATGCTCTACCTGCGCAATAGTATCGGTACGCCAGCATTGAATGGATTTGTTCCTCCCGGTCTGCCCTCATTTAGTGCAACAGAAGTTCAGGGCTATCATTATGATCCGGCAAAAGCGAAACAACTATTATCTGAAGCAGGTTTCCCCGGTGGAAAAAACCTTCCGCAAATAAAATTACTGAGCATTCCTATTTACGCTAATCTTGCTTCATACATTGCCAACGAGTTGCAACAGCTTGGTATTCCGCTGCAGGTGGAAATCATACAAAAGAGTTTGTTGCTGCAGCAAACATCAAAACAACAGGCACCTTTTTTTCGTGGCAGCTGGATTGCAGATTACCCCGACGCAGAAAATTACCTCAGTGTTTTTTATGGAGAAAATCCATCTCCGCCAAATTATACCCGGTATAACAATCCGGCATTTGATGCATTGTACAGGGCATCGCTAAGCGAATTGAATGATTCAATACGTTATGAGCTGTACAGGAAAATGGACCGAATGATTGTTGAGGATGCACCTATCGTGCCGTTGTGGTATGATGAAGCAGTGCATCTTGTTCAAAAAAACATTACTGGCTTTACACCAAACAGCCTGAATATGCTGGAACTGAGGAGAACGAAAAAAGATGTAGAGAGGGATTAATAAATCACGAATTAAATTTGTTTCGTGGCATTAACCAAGGATAGGGAATCAATTCTATTTTGAAGGCAATTTTACGATTTGAAGACTGTCTTTAATTTCATAGATCATAAGATTTGCAATTCCGCCCAAATCATTGAAATGATTGTAGGAACTTATAACGCTGTCTTTCTTATAAACTATGATCCGTAATAAAACATCGTGGCTTATGTCAAAACTATCAGAAGAATATATCACTAAGCTTTCAAATTCTGGAGCAACATTTTTTAGTAAGGCAATTCTCTTTAAGTTTAAATCTATGGTAATACTATCAACAATTTCTCTAGAACTGTTAGTAATACGAATTGTTTTTTGCTCACAACCATATAATAGTAAACTGAATACAGCAACAATATTTAACAAAAAGTTTTTCACTTATAAATTGGTTGGTATAAGATGAGTTTGAGAATTGATTCCGTGCTTGCCGAGTTTTTTATCGCCGTTAATATCCCAAAAATCATTATTAATTCCGTTACCACTTAAAGGTGTAGGTTCAACTGGTGCAAGGTATTTCATTTCTCCCGCCAATGACATAAATCTAATTGAGGTGACCCCGTTCGAATTTGGGGTAAAATAACTTAGTGTGGCACCATAATCTATTCCAACTTGAGAACTGGGAGATTAACTCCTTTTAAAATTGCCATCAGGAAATATTGTAATTCCCGTAAAGGGGTAATCCCAGCTACTCCAATCCCTGGGAATCGCAATCTCTATTATTCTATTATCAATTGACACTTTTATTTTTGGCTTTTTTTCAATAAGTTCATAGTCTAAGACATACTTCATTTGTTTTTCTTCCCAAAAAGTAGTCTTATGTAAAACTGACTTCTCAAAATACACAGAATCTATCTTTCCGCCTGTACTATCTGTTATAAACAATTCAAACAATTTCGGCTTCTTTACTTCTTTTGTATCAAGGGATATATAATGATCTGCTACTACTATGGTGTCATTCCCTCCTGACAAAAACCTGCCATAATCGTGAAAACCCCAGCCAGCAATTCTTTTGATATCTTTTTGCCATATTAAAACATCAAAGGCGCCTTCTCTATTGTCAAGATTACATTTCACGATGATTGTTTGTGAATCGTTAATGTTTAGTCTTCCACTGTTGAACTGCGGGAAGACTGGAAAAGTAATTGAATCTATTAGAGTATTAGACTTATTAACTATATAAATTCTAGATTCTTCAAGCTGAGAACAGTTTGTTAGAACGACAAGACTAAAAAGTGACATTATGAATTGAATCTTATTCATCAGTTAGTTGGGATTACATGTGAGTTGGGTCCGATTCCATCGGAACAAGTCGGGCAATTTGTAGGATGGTACTTTGGATACAAGTTGTACAATTTGCTTTGCTAAAAGAAGACAAGGAGTAACGTCTCTTACATTGATTGCCATAGTAAGTCGAGATCATAAAAGGAATTCCACTAGGTGGAACATACCAAACCTCCATTTCTCTGCATGGCCCATTATAAGGTGTGCCTTGAATATTCGCAGATACAATTTCAGAAAAATAAACCTCTTTTACGTTACCTAAGGCTGTAGAACTGTTTATTCTAAACCTATTGTACCCAAATACCTTTGCATCTAGTATCATCATTGCTTGTACAAATAAAGCTCGGTCACTATTATGCATTTGATAATCTGCAAGGCGTATCAGATGGAAAGTGGGAACACTGTCTTGCCTTACGATAATAGCACCTGTTACATGGGTATTCCCCGTATCTACAACTGGGATACGTTGAGGTACGTTGAGGTACGTTGAGGTTTTTTTTCATTGTTAACTATTTGGGTTTATAAAAATAAGGGTAAGTTTTTGGTTTCTCTCTTTGTATAATTTTTTTTTTTTCATATTGGTTAGATCCTAACCTCAGTTAGATGTTTCACCCGAATAAAGAGGGTGGAGCGTTTATTTTCAATGTTAGCAGATGAATGTGAAAAATCAGATCGAAAGTAAAACGACAAATAAAGTTTCGAAAGGATGAAAGTTCCTGTAGACAATTCACAATCTAATTTTAGAAAACTCCCATGTGCGGTTTCTTTTCCATTAAGTTGTAATTGTTCCCAGATCAAATGAATATGATTAGGCATTATAACAAATGCATAAACTCTTATAATTCCTTTGATGAAAGCTCTTTTAGATAACTCACGATCAAGTTTTTATTTGTGTCATCTTGTAGCAAGTGTTTAAATTCATGTATCGTAGCAGTAAAAAAATAAATTTTATTAATCTCTGTGTAAGATTTTCTTTGTGGGTACATACCGAAAAATACGAATTAAATTTGTTTCGTGTGCCACGATGCAGCAGAGGCGAGGTGTAATTATTTGTTTCGTGTGCCACGAACCTTTAGGCGAGGGAAAAAGTAGATGGGGATTAATGCATTACCCGTGTGCTGTCCTTTCGTAGCTTAGAATCTTTCGGTGCAATACCTTTTTCTATTTGCCAAAGTGGAGTTGTTACCAGAGAATCACCCATTAGTGTTACGGTAACTGCAGTAAGAGTTTTCTGCCCTTGACTATTTTCTTCTTCTATATAAATGGTTTCTGTGATATTGTCGGCCTCATAATTTGCAAGGCTGTAAATCTGTCCGTCACTGTTTACTATATCTGCAGGAGGACTTTTGTACTGTTTGTCAATTATAATAGTTTGGGCCAAAGGATCTTCTATAACCATGTCTTCGGAGGGGTCAACTATTACAAGGGGATTGTCCACCACAGCCTCAGCATTAATGAATAAAGGCTTTACTTCTAAGGTGGTTTGTTCATTTGCCAGAGGCAACAAAATTGATTTAGAAAGTAATTCAGTTCCGGCCTTAGCCATGTTCATTTCTAATTTATTTACACCATTAATAAATCCAGGTAATAGTGCGAGTACAATAGCAAGGCTAGCCAAAACCAACCTCGGTAGTGATAATTTATTTTTGTTGTTTTCCTGTCCTGTTATTGCATGAATTCTTTTTAATAAATGTTTGCTGTTGCCAGTAGCGGAAAGTGCCAGTTTTTGTGGTGAAACAGGCAATGCAATTTTATATAAGGTGAGGGCATATAACTTTTCTTCTATCCCTGACCCGACAACATGTGCATCACAGGCTTTTTCTCTTTCCAGTTTTAATTCTCCGCTGATGATGTGTACAAACGGATTAAAAAAGTAAATGATCTCAGCCACGCATAGAAACAGGTTTAATAAGTAATCGTAATGCCTGATATGCGCCAGTTCGTGCAATAGTAAAGCTTCTGTTTCCTCTGTACTCAGTGCATTTACCAAAGCAATTGGAAATACAATTGTTGGCCTTAGTATGCCATAAACAAATGGAGTGAGCAGCTGCTTTGTTTCTGTGCAGCAGATGTGTACTGTTTGTTTGATATCAGTAGAAAACCTGTTGAGTTGCTGTTGCAAAAAAACCGGGGCAGGAGAAAGATTTCTGCGGAATAAAATATTTTCTTTTCGTTGCAAAAGAACCAGGCGAAAAGATTTTACACAAACAATAAGGAGATAACTATAAAAAAATAGAGGGCCTAATACTGGATGTCCTGTAAGAGACGACCATGAAAAAGATGCTGAGGAAAAATCAGTGAAACCAGCTGAACCCTGGAGAAGGATATAAATAAAACTTGCAATGGAAATGAGGAATTGCAGACCAAGTGATACATACAGTAAATTTCTCCTGGCAAGTGACTGTTGTTTCAGAAAAAAAACTGCAATGAATTTGTAGCCCAAAAACAAAACTGCCAGCTGCCACACACTATGCAGCAGGGTAAGCAATAGAGTTTCTATAAAGGCCTGGGTCATCTAATAGTTTATTTATTTTCTTTGAGGTTTTTAATCAGCAACTCGATCTCTTCCAGTTCGCTGATGTCGGGTTTGTGCTGTCCCAAAGCCTGCATGACCAACTGTGTAGAATTACCCGCAAATAAGCCACTGATCATTTTACCCAGAAATTGTTTCTGGGTTTTTTCCTGGCTGATGGCAGGACGGTACACATGTATCTTGGTACTGCTATCCCTGGTTACAAACTTTTTTTCCAGCATGATCTGCATCAATTTCAAAGTAGTGGTATACCCGCCTTCTTTTGTTTTGCAGAGTTCCTCGTATACTGTTCTTACACTTGCTTCGCCCCTGTCCCACAGTACTGCCAGTATCTCCAGTTCTCCGTCTGTGGGCTTATTTACCTTAGTTTTTATCATAGTACGATTTGTTTCGTACTGCAATATAATAGTTTCGTTTTAACTA
>JBBQYS010000117.1:0-10219 GCA_038208485.1 Chitinophagales bacterium | reverse complement strand
GCAGGGCTGTGGCAAAACAGAAATTAGATTATATGCATTTTAACCCTGTTAGTAAAAAATGGTCGCTAAGTAAAGATGACTTAGGGTTTTATTATTCTTCTGCAAGATTTTATGAAACGGGATTAGATGAGTTCGGATTTTAAAAGAGTATTTTCGAGGTGTTTGATGGTAAATAGATTCCGTTTCGTGTGCCACGAACCGGGGCGAGGCATGTATTTATTACCAGAAAAATTAAAATTGCTAAAACCCCACTGGGACAATTTCTTTTACCGACATCCCTCACACATCGGGGTTTCGCAGCACGTATTTAATGGCAGAAAGATTAAAATTGCGAAAACCCCGCTGGGACAAAATAAATAAGTTGTTCCCCTTGCAGGCATTTTATTTTCTGCCGGAAATGACAGCTTCCGGTTTTACCATGTATATTTAAATCACCGACATTTTCAGTAACATAAAATCCATGCGCCGATGCCAACTCCTGCAATGCTGTTTCTTTTAATTCTGTTGTGTACAGTTTCCCCCCGGGCTTACAGCCAGGTAGATAGTGCTGACATTGATGATGATACTGACACAACCACGCAGATCGTACAGATCAATAAAATAACGCCGCATAAAAGAGGCGTATATAAAACCTATGAAGAATACCTCAGTAATTCCCCTTCCATTGACGTTGAGTTTACCCTCCAACCCGCTCAAATCAGCAGGAATAACCCGTTGGTGGCAGAAGCGTTTGTGAAGTATATAGGGAAGAAGCCTAAAAACATTTGGGGAATTTCTGACGGGGAGCATGTTTACCTGAGGGTGATGGTGGGCGATTTCTTTAAAAACCACTTTTTTCGCTTGCAGTGCGACGGCCCTAAACCTTATATCTATTACGTAGAGAAACCGATGTTTATTACTTCCGCAGCCGGTCTGCTGGTGAAGGCTACAGTAGCAGCAAGCTCCGCAGCGCTCCCTCCTTTTGTATCCTTAATGATCGTAAGAGATATACAAATTATATGAAACCAGCTTTGCTGGCTACGAATGCCAGGATCAAAAGGTACCTGGAAGCCTATCCGGATCTTTTGGAAGCTTATAACGAGGAGCCGAAGCACAACAAGGCAACCAAGGCGAAATATATCACCCAGTATAATTTACTGGAATTAAAAAACCCATCTAAGACGTTATAGGAGGAATTTTTGACAAGATAGTATATTTGAGGCCCCCATCTCGGGCCCCGTCTGGCAGAGATATGCAGCATGCCTAAAAGCGATAGGGTACCTGTGCCTCCTGTAAATAATTTCCAAATCATTGTTATGTAATCCTCGCCAGAAGAGATTAATCCAATCGCCGAACCCATCCATTCTTTCCCACTGCTTTCATCCTCAGAATCCTGAACAACGACCTCGCTGCCATTACCACTCATCCCAAAAGTGGAAAAAAATTTTCCTAAAAATTGGAAAAATGAAAATGATGTATATCTTCGCAGTGTACTATTGAAGTAGTACACTAAAACAGAGATAATGATAAACATTCAGAACCTATTCTTCTCCTACAAGAAAAGACCACTTTTCAAAGGGTTGGATCTCCAGTTTGAGGCTGGACATGTATATGGCCTGCTGGGTAAGAACGGAACTGGCAAGTCTAGCTTGCTACGCAATATTGCAGGCTTACTCCGTCCAAAGGAGGGAAATATAAGTGTTAATGGTCATGTGCCATTTAATAGGTTACCCATTTTCCTGCAAGATGTATTTATGGTGCCGGAAGAATTTTACCTGCCAGATGTACGTGTGAAGAGCTTCATTAAGTATTATGCTCCTTTTTATACAAGGTTTGATAATGAAAAATTCAAGCAGTACATGGCAACTTTCGAAATTCCTGAAGACAACACCTTATTGAACATGAGCTACGGTCAGAAAAAGAAAGTATTGATCTCTTTTGCATTAGCTACCAGAGCAAGGGTGCTATTGATGGACGAACCCACAAATGGATTAGACATCATGAGCAAAAGTCAGTTTAGAAAAATAATGGCTGAAGCAATAGATGATGATCAGTGTATCATTATAAGTACACACCAGGTTAAGGACCTCGAGAATCTAATTGACCGAATTACCATAATAGATGAAGGTAAAATCCTATTCAACGAAAATATGGAGTCCATTTCTAATAAGCTATCTTTTCGTTTTGCACATAACCCGGAAGATGTAGCAACAGCTTATTATAGCGAAACATCTTTTGGCGGCACTGTCGTAGTGAGTCCGAACACCGATGGTGAAGAAACTAAGGTTGATTTGGAATTGCTTTACAAAGCCATCGTCACAAATCCGGAAACCTCAAAATCATTTCAACGCTAAAATTCTTTTATGAAACAATTTTTTAACCAGAAACGTTTTGCTCAATTGGTGTTGAAGCACTGGGCGGATAATCAAAAACGCTATATTTTATCTATGCTGGCGTATGTGGGTTTGTTGTTCACCTGGCTTCTTGTATGGCTAATTTTAGAAGGGATTCCTAAAAGCATCGGTTTACTTGATGACATTCAGCTTGGTACTTTTTTCTTTTCACTTTTTGCTTTTGGCACTTTCTACGCCAGCCAGTATTTCAGTGATCTTGGATCAAAAGAAAAAGGGAGTGATTTCCTTTTAATTCCAGCTTCTATTTTTGAAAAGTTTCTATGCAGTTTGTTCTTTACCGTATTAATATTTCCATTATTACTCGTTAGCGTTTTCTATCTGGTAGATGTTATGATAGTAACGGTTTCCAATTCATTTTTAACCAATAGCAGTTTAGGAAAATCAGCTATTGCAAATGTTTTTGGTGCGGACTTGGTCATGATAAATCCCCACCAATCCATTAAGTTATTTATTTTCTTCTTTTCAATCGAGTCGCTGTTCTTATTGGGCTCTGTTTATTTTAAAAAATATAATTTCATTAAAACCATCATTACATGTTTTGTAACCATACTCCTGTTTTTTCTTTTTGTCTATTTCCTGGAAGAGCTTGTGTTGCCCGAGGGAGATGCCGATTATTACTTTTCGAAAATTGAAAAATGGTTTCCAACGTTCTTACAAGTCTTGGCATATGCTGTGGCCCCTTTAGCTTGGGTCGGTACCTATTTTGTACTGAAATCTAAACAAGTATAGCCCATAAAAATATTATTATGCAATTCAGAGAATCTATAGCAATATACCTGCAAATAGCCGATTATGTCTTCGAGCGGATACTGCTTAAGCAATGGAAAAGTGGAGAAAGAATTCCGGCAGTGCGGGAACTGGCTGTTCAACTGGAAGTAAATCCAAATACAGTTATGCGAACATATGAATTTTTACAGGGACAAAATATTATCCATAACCAAAGAGGCATCGGATATTTTGTGAGCCCCGATGCAATTAAGGACGCCATGCATTATCGAAAAACGGAATTCATAGAGAAAGAGCTCCCGAATATATTCCGGAACATTTACATGCTGGGAATGGACATTGACGAGTTAAAAGCACGCTACGAAAAATTTAAAAATCAAAATTTTGGTCAACCTCTTCAATAATTCTTATGAAAAAGAGCAACAAATTTATTCCAGCAATCTACTGTATCATGGTACTGGTGATTACAACCATACTCATTGCACTATTCGTCATTCACACAGATAAAAATGTGGCTTTGTTGTATGCAGAAAGTTCTGCTCCTGCTTCAATGGGGTTACATCCAAAATTCATATTCTTTCCCATATACCCCCTAACCGGAGTCCCCTAGCAGATAAATTAAATCAAGAAAAATCGGGTGGTCATTCTTTGCCGTAGAGGCAAGCCATCTTTAATATACCGGGTGAGCGCTTCCAAATGGTAGCGACGGGTGACCCCTATGCCTAACAACAACATTAATAATTAAAACTAATTCACCTATAATACAATTTTATGAAACTTATACTCTTAATTGCATCAATTTTAACGCTCATAACAGGAGCCACGGCACAAAATACTGGTAGTATTACAGGAATCATTTCCCACAATGACAAAATTATGGATGGTGCTACCATTCATTTGTTACGAGCCAAAGATTCGGCCACCGTTAAATTAGCGGCTTCTGATAAAAAAGGGATTTTTAGATTTTCTGATGTTAAACCGGATAGATATCTCCTATCAGTTACAGCAGTTGGCTTTCAAAAAGCATTTTCGGATTTAATAGAAGTAAATGCCGGGCAACAAAATATTCAAGTTCCAGTTATTGCTTTAACCTCGGTAAGTAAAAAACTTACTGAGGTAACGGTTACTGCAAAAAGGCCATTGATAGAACAGGGAATTGACCGATTAATTGTAAATGTTGACGCATCTATAACTAACGTTGGTACGTCAGCATTGGAAGTATTAGAAAAATCCCCGGGAGTAACAGTTGACACCGATGGAAATGTGAGCTTGAAAGGCAAACAAAGTGTGATGATCATGGTTGACGGAAGGCCCACACAATTAAGTGGAGCAGACCTCGCAAACTTGCTGCGTAACATGAATTCCAATCAACTTGATCAAATTGAAATAATGACAAACCCTCCAGCTAAATTTGATGCTGCAGGTAATGCAGGTGTAATTAATATCAAGACAAAAAAGATAATTAAAGCAGGGTTAAATGGTTCGGCAAGTGTTGCTTATGGCCAGGGAAGATATCCGAAAGTAAACGAAGGCTTCAACTTGAATTATAGAGAAGGCAAAATAAACCTGTTCACCAACTTAAGCCATAACTATCAGAAAGGTTTTTCAATTCTATCACTGGACAGAAACATTTATAACAGTAATACCGGTAGCATAGACAACATTTTTAACCAGGAGGCAAACAGAGTTGCAGAAGGTGGCTCTTACAATGGAAAATTTGGAATTGACCTATTCGCAACGCCAAAAACGACCATCGGTGCTGTCGTTAATCTGAACTGGAGAGAGATGGTTCAAAACAATCCAAGCATCACTAACATCTCCAATTCTTCCAAGGTGCTCCAAAGCGTTACAAATGCTATTGTGGATAATGATCTATACTGGAACAGCATAAGCTCGAACCTGAATTTCCGCAGAATATTGGATAAAAAAGGAAAAGAAATTACTTCGGACGTTGATTATGTGAACCATAGCTCTGGCAACGACCTTTTTATGGTCAATTCCTTTACTTCCGCAACTGGGAATCCGCTCAGAAAAGCAGATACTCTGACTGGTATGTTACCTCAATTGATCAATGTGTATAGCGCAAGAGTGGACTACCTACACCCGTTGAAGAAGAATGTAAAATTTGAAGCAGGAATAAAAAGCAGCATAGTAAGAACAGACAATGATGCTAACTACGATAGCCTTCAAAATGGCAGGGTCGTTCGTGATTTTAATCGTAGTAATCATTTCGTTTATGAAGAAAATATTAATGCTGCATATGTTAATTTGAGCACAGTATTATCAAAAAAAATTAGTGCACAGTTTGGTCTACGATTAGAAAACACCAATGCGAACGGATTGCAAAAAACTACCGGAGATAATTTTGACAGGAGTTATACCCAACTATTTCCTACAGCCTATTTTCAATATAAGGCAAATGAGAAAAACAATTTTGGTGCAAACCTGGGAAGAAGAGTTAACCGCCCGAGCTATCAGAGTTTGAACCCGTTTATCCGGTTCATAGACAGGTACACTTTCAGCACGGGCAACCCGGAGTTAAAACCATCTGTAAGCAATAACATTGAGTTAACACATTCATGGAAAAACAAGGTTACCACAACAATAAATTATAGTAATATCAAAGACATGATTCAGTCTGTAATTCAACAAAAGGGGGAGGAAGCATACAATACGCCTGCAAATGTTGCATCTCTAAACCAGTTTGGCATTGCTGTGAATGCCAACTTGCCCATCACAAAATGGTGGACAAATAGTATCAACATGAACCTGATGAATGATGCTTACAAAGGGTTTGTAAATAATGCTTCCATCAACCGTTCGGCAACTTCATTTACGCTGAATGGTACTCAGCAATTTAAAGTAACCAAAACATTTAGCGCTGAACTTAGTGGCATGTATAGAAGCCGTGGCCTTAACGGTGTAATGCGCACAAATGCGTTCGGACAACTTAGTGCCGGACTCAGCCAAAAGATTTTAAAAAGCAAAGGAGCGGTTCGCCTAACCATACGAGATATCTTCTGGACACAAAGAATAAGAGGTGTAACACAATATGGCAATGTAGATGTTGATATACGTCAGGTTAGCGAATCACGAGTTGCAACACTTGGATTTACCTACAACTTCAGCAAGGGCAAAAAGATCTCCCCGATCAAAAGAAGACAGGGTAGCTCCAATGAAGAACAAGATCGTATTAACTAATTCAACAGCGAAATAAAAATTTTCTACATGAGTAATCCTGCATTAATAAAAACAACCGGGCTTTCTTATCACTATTCAAAAGATGTACAGACTTTATTTGACATTGACCTGAGGGTAGAAAAAGGAAGTATTTACGGCTTTCTTGGTCCTAATGGTTCTGGTAAAACAACAACGCTAAGTTTGTTATTGGGGTTGTTGAACAAACAGAAAGGAGATATAGAGATCTTTGGTGAACACCTTCATGCCAACCGGGTCAATATTCTACAACGGATAGGTTCGTTAATAGAAACTCCTTCTTTGTATGCACACTTAACAGCTAAAGAAAACCTGGAAGTGTATAGAGAAGTTTATGGTGCTTCAAAAAAAAGAATAACTGAAGTATTAGATATCGTTGGGTTAGAAGATACGGGAAGAAAGACGGCCAAAAAGTTTTCATTGGGGATGAAGCAACGGCTCGCTATTGCACTTGCATTACTCCCCAGTCCTGAATTGCTGATATTGGATGAGCCCGCCAATGGATTGGACCCCTCAGGGATCATCGAACTCCGGGGCTTAATTAAAAAGTTGAATAAAGAGCTTGGTATGACCATAATGATATCCAGCCATTTGCTCGGAGAAGTAGAGAAAATGGTTAGTCATTTAGGCATCATTTTAAAAGGTAAAATGGTATTCCAGGGGTCTCTTGCAGAGCTGCATACCTATCAGAAAAAAGGAGCAAGATTGCTGGTAAAAAGCTCAGATAACCTAAGGGCACATGAGCTTTTGCGGGAACATCAACCTGAAGCAGTTGGAGACATCCTCTCTCTTCCTTATGAAAATGAGTACCAGGTAGCGGCAATCAACAAAATGATGACCAGCAACAACCTGGATGTATATCTCCTCCACCCAAAAGAGAATGATCTTGAACAATTATTTATTGACCTCACATCAACACAATCATGAACTTACTGATAACACTTCGCTCGGAAATATTAAAAACAAAACGCACGGCATCCTTTTACCTCACCTTGATAGGTGCGGCTATAGTACCTGTTATATTCATGCTGAATGCATTGCTGGATGATGATGGCATGGATGGGACAAGGAAGGATCCACTAAATAATTTATTTAAATTATTATCCGAAATGAATGGGGTTGCATTTTTACCCTGGTTTATCATACTTATCTGCACGCTGCTGCCACAGATCGAGTATAGGAACAATACGTGGAAGCAGGTGTTCGCATCGCCACAGAATAAAGCCAACATTTTTATTGCGAGATTTCTGAACATCCATTTATTGATTTTGGTATTTCTCCTGGCGACTCATTTATTCATGTTTATAGCTATTGCAGCGGTAAACTTTATAGACCCTTCTTTCGATTTATTTAGAAATCCATTAAATGTATCCACGGTGCTGGTAAATGCGGCTAATGCCTATATTTTGATGCTTGCTGTTGGCACTATACAATTTTGGTTGGGACTACGATTCAAAAACTTTATTGCTCCCATTGGGATTGGCCTTGCCTTGTGGCTGACGGGCACAGTAATAGCCCTGGAATACAAGTCAGCCTTAGCAAATTATTTTCCTTATAGTTTTCATACTTTTCCAATGTCTGGCACTTTAAAGCCATTGTTACCTCAAATTGCATGGACCTCAGCCGGCTATGCGCTCCTGTTCCTAATCATTGCATTCCTGGATTTCAGAAGCAGAGAAATATCTAAATAGCAACGCAAACATTTCTGGTTTCTGACCAGCTCCCGAAACCGGTCTCTCCGCCCTTGTTGGTTATCCTCTCTCTGCGTCGGTATCCCGCTCCCTTTTTAGTGGCCCACGGGCATTGGGGGGTTGCGAAGGGTCGTTACCAGGTGCTTCTGCAGATTTATCTGTTTCTGCATCTGCAGTCATGTCCCGGTCCATATCTGCATTTTCTATCCCGCTATTTCCCGGGCCTGTGCCTCCATGCGGAGGTTGATCTTTGTGCTGCTTATCCATGATGTGCTATATTATTTGTTTAAAGTCTTTCCGAAATTATGCCAAAGTTGAGGAGTGTCACTGGCTTTTTCCATCATATGTGATACTTAAATCTATAGGGACGTCCACCGGCTGACTTCTGTCCGCCGCCAAAGGGTCATTGTCCCCTGCCTGGCGCATTCAATACGCCGAGGCCTGGTCTGTAACCAGCCGATAAAATCAATACTGGTCGCTTTTATTCCCAGCCTTAGAACCCAAGCCTTGATTCGTGTCACACGAAACAAATACCATCCGTTTCGTGAGACAAGAACCGGGGCGGCGGTCATTTCTGCTTAGATTCATAAACATAAAAACTTCCAACTACGCCATTGAAATAAAATAATATTCCTGCTCTTCTTTTTGAAACAAACCTTCCACTATATTTTTCTTATTTGTTCAATGGTAATACGTAATCTATCCAATAAACTATCGTAGGTTATAATGTCGATTACGTTTTTATATTTTCTTTTGATCACTTCAAAGTCTCTTTTCTGTTCAATACTTAAATTGCTTTCTCTCCCCATGATAATCATCCCACCGGGATTAGTAATCTTGATATCAAAGCCCGTGGGTAATTCATTTTTATATTTATTGGTGAGGTATTTTTCGCCCTCGTAACTCCACCTGTTTAAATAATAAACATATTTTTCTACTTGCATCACTGTTCCCGACAATTCTCTCAATGGAATAAAATTGTCCCGGTAAACTGCTTTAGTCATAATAGCATTTTCAAATGGCTTTTTTATTTCTATGATATCGGTGTTGCCATTATTGTCAACTAATAGAAAATCTAAAAAACGCTCCTTTATCCCTCCTGCAATTCTCGTATGTATCGGAACCTCTTTAAACACGAAAATATATTTCGGATAAAGAAGCAAAACGATCTGTAAGATTTCTTGCTGCCACTGATGTTCGCTATATTGATTTTCTTCTAGCAACATGCCTTCCAGTTTTTCAAGTATCGTCTGATATTTTAAAAATTCAGACTCCTTGAAGATTTTCGATAAATCAATTCCCTGATTGGTAAGTTTCTTATTTAAATATCGCTGATATGTTTTTTCAGCATCTTTAACATGTTCAAAATAGTTCCTGAATACGGATGCAACCCTTGCCTCAACATATTTCTTACGTTCATAATTTGTGGGAAAACGCACAAGCAGTTGTTCAAAGGCCTCGATTGGTAAAGCACCGGGTGCCTCACCACCTAAATAAATTTCAGTTTTAGAAATTTTTTCTCAGCCTTGGTTCGTGGCACACGAAACAAGTTTTCCGTTTCGTGTGCCACGAACCGGGGCGTGAAGCACTCACCCTTCGTCAGTACCATATACCATTCATAAAAACATTTCTACCCATTTCTCTGTTACTTCTCCGTCTTTCAGCAGCCTCAAATTTTACACTGCCTGCATTAGTTAAAACTCAATTTAAAGTTATATTCACCCAATGAATATTTGCCTGAAAAATCAAAGAATCCTTGTTGCCGGCGCTTCCAGGGGCATTGGCAGAGCCATTGCAAAACAACTTTCCGAATCGGGTGCGGAGGTAATCATCCACTATAATATTCACAAGTCAGAAGCTGATAAATTGAAAAGTGAACTTCAAAATTCCTGTTTTACAGAGTCATGTGATCTTTCGGATGCTTCGCAGGTGACAGGTTTTATTCCCAGGCTTGTTCAAAAATATGGTCCTCTATCTGCGCTCGTAAACAATGCCGGAATTTCCCCCGGTGTAGCCGTTGTAGGTCCTTATCAAATAAATAGCGGGCAATTGTCTTATTATTATCTTTCTGGCACATCCATGGCCAGCCCCCATGTAGCCGGTATTGTAGCTCTGATGGCACAAAAAAAACCTACGCTAACCGCAGCAGAAGCTGAAACAAAACTGCAGTCAGCCGCTATTCCAATGGCCGAA
>JBBQYS010000116.1:0-10271 GCA_038208485.1 Chitinophagales bacterium | reverse complement strand
AAACCATTAAAGTGGTAGCGCAAGTAATAGATACATCTTCTACCCCGGTAAAGGTAACTGTGCTGGTTGCGGCAGAAAAAACGCCGTTGTTTATCAGGTTACTGTAAAGCAAATGCGTAAAGGTTCCGGCATTAAATGTGGTGGCTGAATTAATCGTAAAATTACCATTGGTGGTAATAACGCCGCCAGCGCTCTTTGTTCCGCCATTTGTTAATAGCAACCGGTTATAGGTGGTGGAAGGAATGGTTTGTGCACCCGAACCATTAAAGCTAACTGTGTTTGGTAAAGCCGTGGTAACATTTAATGTACCTGCAGTAATGGTAAAAACATTTGAAATACCTAAAACCGAATTGGTAGATAATAAAAGGCTTGTAGCATTTAAAATAACATTAAACAGGTTTGCCGTACCATTTAAAGTCGCGGAGTTTTTAAAAGTAGTTATGCCTGCCGAAGCACTGAAACTTCTCTTTACATCCAGCGCATTCGAAATAGAGTAGCTGGATGCAGTAGTAACCGAACCCTGAACAATCAATCCATAAAATGCAATGGTACCGGCCCCGCTGATCGTTTTACCTGTACCCGTCATAGCAATTGCGCCAAGGGTTGCATTAAGGCTTCCTGAAATAGCTATATTACCCTTAACAGTTAAAGTGCTGGTAGTACTGGTTGTTCCGGTAACGGAAAGGTTATCAAGGGTAATACCCAGTCCCGTTATAGACCCTGTAGATCCTGTCATGTTTAGAGTACTGCCTGTATTGTGAACAAATGTGCCCGCAGTAGTGGTTGCAAGGCTTCCCGTAAGATTTAAAGTTGCGGACGAAGCAGTTATATTCGAAGCATTAAGGGTAAGGTTAATAAAATTCTGTGCGCCGCTACCCGATATAGCCGACCCCGGACCACCCATAATAATCGTACTTGTATTACCGGTAAAGGTGCCGCTATTCACCCAGTTGCCCGAAATATTATGCGTAAAGTTTCCGCCGATAAAGGTGGTGGAAGTACCAATATTTGTATTGCCGCTAACGGTTATACCGGCAGCCGCATTGGCGTCAACTTAAGTAAAAATAAAATGCATTAGAAGCCTGACCCGCTAAGGATTTGTAGCCAGAAAAATGCATAAAAAAGAGTATTAAAAAATGGCGTAAAAAAAGTTGCTATAAAAAGATGCGGTACAAGTGAGTGACACAACCGGAGTTCAATAAGGCTCAAATGATTGTCTCCCAAAAAAAACCTTAAGATGACGCGTATGCGGCAGCCGGGGTAAAAATCAACCCTGTTCCCAAGCCTGTAGAAGTAGTTAAATTACCTGCAACAGTAAAAGCTGCCGCCGCAGTAGTTTTGGTCGTTGTTCCCGTCTGGCTTTTCAAAAACAGGTTGCCATAGGTTTGTGCTGCCACCAATTGATTAAACCCGTCGTACTCAACATTGCTGGTTAAGCCAAACTGATAACTACTGTAACCAGTGGGCAATGTATTGGTACTGCCTATTTTTAAAGATGCACCGTTCGATATACTTAACGTGCCCCCTCCAAAGGTGCTGCTATTGGCGGTATACACATCCAGGTCAAGCATACCCTCCGTTACATATATATTGGCTGCCCCTGCAACAGTCGAATTCATTGATAAATTGCCGGTTAACGATTTGGTTTTATTACCACTTATTTTTATGGTGGAGTAAGTAATGTATGGAAAGATCGTTTGGTTTCTTACGTTCGAACTAAACTCAATCGTGCTGCCTCCCTTAATAATTATAATCCCTGTAATGTTGTAATTGGTAGCAATATTTGCCGCGTTTACTTTGGCAATCCCGGTGTTTCCCAATACTACATTTGCGCCGCCGCTTACAGTATAAGTTGTGGTGTCTCCCGGGTCAAACGTACCATACGATATCAATAAATCCGAAACCGAAATGTTGGTTTTTAGTGTAATGTAACTTCCGGCATTGATCACCAGTTTTCTAAAAGCGGTAACATTGCCGCTTAAAAGCTGATTGGTGCCTGAAAAAGTTAGCTTCGATAAAGTAGAGGTAGCAGTGTATGTTCCACCATTAAAAAAGTTGCCGTAAGTAATCAGGTTTGCACCGTTGTGTATAATTTTTGCGCCTGAATTAATCGTTATATTTCCTGCTGCGGTAAGTGCCCTGTTTAAAGTTAATATTGCGGTACCCGATAGTGTAAGCGATTTACAGTTTTAGCTGTTATTAATAGTGGGTTGCCTGGCAGTGGTGCCAATAATTGCATCTGAAAATTCTGTTGGCACCCCATTGCTCCAGTTACCTGCGGTGGACCACTCAGTGTTTATGGTGCCGTTCCAGGTAGTAGATTGAGCCGATAAAAAAATGCCACAGAAAAGCAATGGCACTATGGTTAATAATACTTTTAGTTTCAAACTCAGTAAAATTTGTATCCCATGAACACGCTTCATATAAGTATTGGAAATGCAATATTGGATTAGGAAGCCTAACACTCAACCTGGTAATAAAGTATAGTTAAAGAAAATATTGCCCATCCCTAAACCCTTAAAATTGATTGATAATGTTCGTGCGCAAAACTAAAATGTGGTGGATTTCACTCTTTATTACAGTAAAATTTTATGAACTAAGCATTGAGGTACTATTTAACTTTCGTTGCGTCGCACTCTTGTGCCGAAGGTAATTCTATGCATCAGGTCTCCAAATTGTGCCGCAAAACAACAAAGGCGGCAAATGAAAACCCAAATTGCGTGTGGTATCTAAAAACTTACGGACTATGCTTTTTTTCACCTTTGTTATTGTTTTTCATTAACGATCTTCTTGCATGGGGTAGCCACTTGGAAAACTCAATTCACTAACTCTTACATGTCTCGTAAAACGACGCAGACGAAAGCGTCATTCTTCCCGAAACAGGCATAGGTGGTAAAACAATAACATTGTCCTGCTAAGTGGTTTTATCCCAACAGTTGTTTGAGCGTTTTCCAAAAAGCCTGTGCCGTTAAATACCAAAATCACCTTGAACGTTTTATAAACAGAGTCACCAACATTTGGAAGAGGTGGGAATGATTTGTCCGCCGCCAGATTTATTTTACGTGGCTTGAGCGTTGCAATGCAATGCTTTCGACGAAAAGTTTGTTGGTGAAGAACGACGACAAAGGCAGAAAACCGGTATTATTTATTCCAGGCTCACTTATTTTGTATAGTTTTCAGGGAAAGGAGATATAAAAAGTTAGTGATTGATTTTGATTAAAATGGCATCGCTATTTATCCAAATCCGGTAAAGAATCACTGTTCCTTGATTTCTCTAAATTCATTAACTATACTGGTGGAATGTTAAGGATCGTAATACCGTTGGCCTGGTATTACATCAACAAAATATTGCATCCGGTTCAATTAAAATCCAGGTAAATTTAGCCAGGCTGGTACCCGGTATTTACAGTATAGAAATTGTTGGAAACGATAAAAACCTATGCATGCTGAAATATTTATTAAGAACAGGTAATAACGAACTATTTTAGTCACAGGTTTAGGAACGCAACTGGCGCTCTTCAGCCTGCTATATATCTTTAGATGATTGGTAATATATAATGCTTGGTAATAAATTCGTCGGATCAAACCAAAACTGACCATATTATTTTTTTGTATGCTTATTGGCTTTGCCAGTAATAAATCTGTTGCACAAACCGCCGATTTCAGCATTAATATTCTGCGGGTCTGTGCACCAAGTGGTATAAACTTTACAGACAATTCTACCGGAGGTACAGTTATATCCCGTAACTGGAATTTAGGTAATGGGACTATCATAAATAATGGTGCGGCAACAGTAGGTGCCAATTATATAAACCCGGGCGCATTTAATGTTACGCTTACTACCACCTTTACCGGGGGTATTATAAAAACAGTCACAAAAAATGTGGTAGTGCATCCTATGCCGGAAGCTGCATTCACATCAAACGATACAGCAGGTTGTATTACCCACAATGCAGCCTTCCAGGATATGTCAACTACAAGTACAGGTACCATTAAAACCTGGCAATGGGATTTGGATGCGGGTGGCAGTACTATTCAAAATCCGGCATTCAGTTATACCAATCCTGGTAATTATAAAATTTCGTTGATAGTAACAAACAGTTGGGGTTGCAGTAGTAATGCTGCAAGTAAACCATCTTATATAAAAGTATTCAATCGCCCTACGGCCAGTTTTACCAGCTCAGCCATTTCAAGATGCGACACGCCTTTTGTGGTTCAGTTTACCAATAAAACAAGCAGTGCCGGCCCTATTACATATGAATGGAATTTTGGAGATGGCAGCCCGCTTTCCCGTGATGTAAATCCTATGCATACCTACACAGCATATGGAGTGTACAGAGTGAGTTTAACAGCCCGCATTGGTAATAATTGCAGCCATACGGTAACCAGCAATTTTTATACAGATATTTATGTAGGCACGCCGAAAGCAACGCTTACTTCGCCTGATACAGTTTGTGTTGGTAATACTATTTTGTTTGCCGGCTCATCCACTCCTGCGGGATTGGCTTATTACAATAGCTGGCTTTTTGGCGATAATGGTGCTGCTCCCAATGGAACGTCTGTAAATCATATTTTTGTCACACCAGGCGATTACAAAGTAACATATATTGCTTCTACTTATTATGGTTGTGCTGATACAGTTTATAAAATAATCCATGTAAAACCCGGCCCTGTTGTGGATTTTATTGCAGACAGGGTTGTAGGTTGCAATGTTCCTTTCCCGGTTCAGTTTAACAGTAAAACCACACCCACAACGGGACTTTCTTATCAATGGAATTTTGGTGATGGTAATACTTCTGCCGATGCAAATCCAATTCATGTTTATAATACCGAAGGAAATTTTACTGTAACACTCACAGTTACGGATACCAGCATTGTTGACGGGTGTTCAGCTACTATTTCAAAATCAAGCTATGTACAAATAAGAAGACCGTGGGTTGATTTTAATTACGTACCGCCTTCCGGTTGTATGCCTTTACCTGTGAAGGCCACCGCCAATATAAATAATCTTATTGTGCCCGCAGATACACTTATATGGACATGGGGCGACAGCAGTATTGATACCATCGTTAATGGCACCAATACTGCCCTGCATTTATACACAACATCCGGCACATATGGTATTCAACTAACCATGATAAGTTCACTCGGTTGCAGGTATTCCTCCATTATTAAAAATGTTTCTGTAATTGCGGTGTGCGATGATGATGGAAGTGGCGGTGGTGGCGGAGGAGGTGGTGGTGGTGGCTTCGGAATAAGTAAAACATGTGCAAATAAATACGAGGTTACATTTACAGATACCGTTAGTAATACCATTGTTACTTCCTGGGATTTTGGTGATGGCATAATCGTGAATACCGGTACACTTAACCCAATAACACATACTTACAGCCCCCCAAAAACAACTTACCTTGTTACAGTTACAAGGGTAGATACCATTACAAACATTGTAAGCACCGGGCAAAAAAATGTGATCATCATAGATGAGAAGGCAAACTTTGTTGCCGACATTACAGATATATGCCAGAACAAAAGTGTCAATTTTGCCACTATCAGTATTGATTCCAGCAAAATAAAAACCTACACATGGGATTTTGGTGATGGTACACCAAGGTTTGTTATAAATAACCTGAATTATTTTAACAGCTATGGGGTTTGGCTAAATGGTAATACCAATCATACCTATGCAAGCAATGGGGTGTTTCATGTAAAACTGATCATTACAGATAAACTGGGTTGTCTTGATTCTTTGGAGTATCCTAAACTTATTTCTGTGGCAGGGCCGGTGGTTGGCTTTACAGCCACCAACCTCACAAGTTGTGAGGCTACACAAACGGTCATCTTCCAGGACACTTCTATACAAAATGGTGCAACGCCCATTGTTGAGTGGCGCTGGAATTTTGGTGACGGCACACCTGTTTATATTACAACTGTCGATACGCCTATTACCCATATCTACAACAACCCGTCTTATTATAATTTCCGGACCGTTACGCTAACTATTGTAGATGCTATTGGTTGTGATGCTACGGTTACCAAATCGAATTACATAAGAGGGTACCAGCCAAAGGCAGAATTTTATAGCTACAGTACTATCAGATGTAATAACTACAATATTACCCTTTACAGCTCTTCACCTGCCTACAACGCCACAAATTTTTGGGATTTTGGTGATGGAACAACTTCAACAGATTACTACGGTTCACATACCTATGCCACGGATGGTGTGTATAATATTAAGCTGGTAGTAACAGATGAAAATGGCTGTAAAGATTCTATCACCAAACCCAGCTACATCAAAATAATTAAACCTATTGCCGATTTTAATGTGGGCGATACATCGCAGTGTGCACCGGCAGCTATTGGTTTTACAGATAACAGCCAATATGCCACCGCCTGGGAATGGGATTTTGGAGATGGCGGCACTGGAAGTACCGATCGTAATCCTGCCAGGCATATTTATGCGCTGCCCGGCTTTTACAAGGTACGCCTGGCGGTACGTGGTGTAGATAATTGTGTGGATACAATCTATAAAACGATAAGGGTCCGTGGGCCAATTGCTACATGGAATTTATTGCCATCTTCAGGCTGTAAGCCTTATACTTTTACAGCAAAAGTTACCGGTAGTTTTATTAGTACCTATGCCTGGGATTATGGCGATGGCACCCCGGTGAATGCATCTATATCAGATTCTATCATTACGCATACTTATGTAAACGGAGGAAAGTATTTACCAAACGTGGTTTTGATGAGTCCGGAACTTTGCTCTTATACATTGGAACTTACCAACTCTATTATTGTTGATTCCGCTATGGCTTTGTTTGAACCGGTAACAAATGAATTTTGCGGTACAGGAACGGTAACATTCAAAGATCTTTCTGTTACACCTTTATTTTCCTCTGTAACGTCTTACGAATGGAATTTTGGAGATGGTTCTCCTGTATCTGTTGCTGCCGTTCCTCCTCCACATGTGTTCGGGCCGGGCAATTATAATGTTTCATTAATTGTAAGATCCCAATATGGTTGTGTAGATACTTTCGCCAAACCATTAGCAGTGGTAGTGCATCAGTTACCAAATGGCACCATAACTGGCGATAGCATTCACTGTGCACCGGGCACCTATAAATATGGAGTAAATATCACTTCACCGGATGCAATTCAGACTTATCAATGGACGGTGAATGGAATTGCTGCCGGTAATAACAGCGCAACATTAGATCACCAATTTACAGCAGGCAATTACACCATTGCTTTGCAAATGACCAGTAATAAAAATTGTATCGGCAGTATTCAACGAACTATTATTATTGATTCTGTAAATGCGGACTTTAATGTGATCAATCCGGTTCGTTGTGGCAATGACCTGTCAGTTAATTTTTCTAATTTATCGGGCAGTCATTTTGGCCTCAACAAATGGTTGTGGAATTTTGGAGATAACTCAACATCTGCCCAGCAAAATCCGGCAACACATATTTATCCAAATTACGGTAATTATAATGTGAGCCTGGCAGTGAGATCGGTACATGGTTGTACGGATACATTTAGAATAAATTCGGCGGTAGAGATTAATCCGTTACCCTCGGCAACCATTATCGGCGATAGTATTCATTGCGCACCAGGTACCCATCAATATACCGCTAATGTAAATTCTATAGATGATATACAGACCTATGCATGGACGGTGAATGGTGTTGCAGCAGGCACTAACAGTGCAATACTGAATCATAATTTCACCGCCGGAAATTATACCATTGGCTTAAATATTTCTACCATTAATAATTGTGATAGTGCTGTACAAAGAAATATTATTGTAGATTCTGTAAACTCAGATTTCAATGTAACAAACCCTGTTCGCTGCGCAGATGATTTGAATGTAACCTTTACGAATTTATCAGGTAGTCATTTCGGTATTGCCAATTACAGCTGGACTTTTGGAGATAACACAAGTTCTGCTGTACAAAATCCTCCAACACACATTTATCCCGGCTACGGAAATTATGATGTGATGCTGGCCGTAAATTCCGTGCATGGTTGTAAAGATTCTTTCCGTATTACACCGGCAGTAGTTATTCATCCGTTGCCATCCGTGACAATTAGAGGCGACAGCATTCATTGTTCTCCGGGCACTTTTCAATACACGGCCAACATCAATTCCATTGATACTATTCAAACCTATCAGTGGACAGTAAATGGAGTGGCAGCAGGAATGAACAGCGCAACATTGAATCATTTATTTACCGCAGGTAATTACACCATCGGTTTAAAAGTATTTACCAATAATAATTGCGAGGATGAAGTACAAAAGATCATCATAGTCGATTCAATACAAGCTCAATTTGAAGTGAAGCGGCCAATTAGATGTGGTAGTAGTGATCTTACGGTTAATTTTACCAATCAATCCGGCAGCAGGTTTGGCATTGCAAGTTATGAATGGCATTTTGGCGACAACCAGGTTGCTACTACAGAAAATCCCACTCATATCTATTCATTACCGGGCACTTACAATGTAATGTTAATCGCAAGGTCCGTACATGGTTGTACAGATACTTTCAGAATACCACAGGCAGTAATCATTTACGAAACACCCTTAGTAGATTTTGCCGGTATATATGAAGTTTGTATGAAAAGTACCTTACAATTTACTTCCCAAATTGTATCACAGGATGTGGTAACATCATACAACTGGAAGGTAAATGATATACCTGCAGGCACGGGTACTTCGTTAAGCTACTTATTTAACACAGCCGGAAATTATAATGTGTCTTTAACTGTCGCCACACAAAATGGTTGCGAAATAACAAGAACGAAAAATGTTGTCATCAGGCCATTGCCCGTACCTGCGGCTGCGCCAAATACTACTATTTGTACCGGCAGTAGTATTACATTAAATGCCTATGATGGCAATCTTTTTGAATGGACTCCTACAGCCACTTTGCAAAACGCAACATCGGAATTACCCATTGCTTCTCCATTAAACACAACAAAATACAAGGTAAAAGTTACCAACCAATATGGATGTATTCAATATGACAGTGTACTGATAAAAGTTGATGAGAAAGTAAGGCTTCGGCATAGCACCGATGCAATAACCTGCCGTGGTACTGCGGTTCAGTTAGCTGCTTCGGGTAACAGTGCCCAATTTTTATGGAGTCCTGCTACCGGTTTAAATGCCACAACTGGCACTACAGTAATGGCTAATCCCGTTAACACAACTACCTATCGGGTAATAGGAGTAAGCAGCAATGTTTGTCCTTCCGATACTGGTTTTATAAAAGTTACCGTAGGCGATATTCCGACAGTAAATGTTGGTCCGGATATTACAGTGAATGCAGGCACACAAATTACCATTCCAACTGTAACAACCGGAGGAGTAGTGCAATTTACCTGGACGCCGGCTACAGGTTTAAGCTGTACAAACTGTGCCCAGCCTATGTTTGTAGCGGATAAAAATGTTACTTATAAAACAATGGTGCGTACACAATACGGTTGCGAAGCAAAAGATGAATTTACCGTTTCCGTTTTGTGCAACAAAGGTGCTGTGTTTATTCCAAACGCATTTACACCAAACAATGATGGCAAAAATGATGTGTTTTTTGTAAGTGGTTATGGTATTGCCAGGGTAAAACATTTTGGTGTGTTTGATCGCTGGGGTAAACAGGTTTTTAACAAAGATAATTTTGCTCCCGGTGATAGAAGCAGTGGCTGGAACGGTAGAGTGGCAAATATGGAAATGCCCACTACCACCTTTGTGTATGTAGCAGAGGTTGAATGTATAGATGGAACGACCATTGTTTTAAAAGGAACTGTCGTTCTAATAAGATAATACCTTTATGATTTCAAGTTTTTCCATAAAGTAGTTCATAAGGTTCGCATGGTTATCAGTGATTGACATCATTAAGATAAGGCACAAAATTGTGCTGCAAGTAATATCGCAATAAGCCTAACGGCTATGGCCCACAATGTTTGCTTTTCCAGCAGAGATCTTGTTTTCAAGGCACTCTCTAACAGTTTATCAATGCCATTTAGGACCTAAATTTTTTATAGTCGCGCAGAATATCAGATAGATTTTCTTCTTTAGCCTGAATGTGTAAATGAACATAATTATCAAAGTCCTCATACAATCGGGTTTTGATTTTTAAACCGTAGTCGCACACATACCGATTGCGGTAGTCGTTTCAATTACTACTTTTCCCGCTATCCCGAAAAGTTCATAAATGCGATGAACCGGTAAATGATTTTTCATACCAGTCCCCTATTTTATGGAGGATTTA
>JBBQYS010000115.1:0-10299 GCA_038208485.1 Chitinophagales bacterium | reverse complement strand
TTGGGAACTTTATTGAAAGCGGGGCCACTTTTAACTTCGGTAACATTACCGCAGCCAATAATACCCCAGTTGATATGTTTTGTCATTAATAGAATGGTTTCATATTAATTGGTAAGAAAATTTTTTAGAGAATGGAATTTATTATGGAAGCGGTTAATCTTCCCAAACAGTAAGGCCTTCACTGCAATTTGCGCAGATGTCAATATTCTTGCGACTGGTCATAATTTCTTTTCGGAACTGCCTGTAATTATCATTATCCCAAACCTCTTTAAAAGATTGCACCTGCAAATTGCCTAACTGGTGTGTAGCATCTTTATCAAAACAGCAGGGAACTACCAGGCCATCCCACGAAATAACATTGCCTTGCCACAACTTCCAGCAATGATTACCCAGGCCGGATTTAGATTTCATTTTTCCATCTTTGCCTTTGCGGTATCGACTGTATTTTTCGATGGTGGGAATTAATTGGTTGGGGTCATTCTCGTAATCGTATACCTGGGCGGTTTTAAAACGCACCTGGTCAACCCCAATTTCTTTGGCGAGTTGTTTTATTTCTTCAATCTGGTGCTCGTTGTGTTTTACCACCAAAAATTGAAAGAAAACAAATGGTTTGGTGCTGTTCAATTCCTTTTTCCACTTTACAATGTTGCGGGCACCTTCCATTACTTTATCCAGTTTGCCACCCACGCGGTATTGCTGGTAAACATCCTGCGAAGTGCCATCAATTGAAATGATTAAACGGTCGAGGCCGCTTTCCACTGTTTTTTTTGCATTCGCATCATTTAAATAATGAGCGTTGGTGCTGGTAGCGGTATAAATTCCTTTATCGTGGGCATACTTTACCATTTCTAAAAAATCGGTATTGAGGTATGGCTCGCCCTGGAAATAAAAGATGAGGTAGGTTAACTCCTTATAGATATCGTCGATCGTTCTTTTAAAAAAATCCTTTTTTAACATGCCTGTGGGGCGGGTAAAAGCCCTTAAACCACTCGGACACTCGGGGCAACGCAAGTTGCAGGAAGTGGTTGGCTCGAATGATACCGAAATGGGATAGCCCCATTGAATTGGCTTACCTAAAATACGGCTTAGCCTGTAACTACTCCACACTTTAGCAGCATTCACCGCACGGCGCAGCGTAACCTTCGAAAGTAAGTTGAGCGAATCTTTAAAATTGAAATAAGGCATAAGAGGCTACAAATTTAAGCCAGTTATGGCAACAACCGCCGAAAGAGGTGTTTCGTAAACGATAATATTGTTTTGTTACTGGAAAACGTAAGTGCAGATGCCATGAATCTGCAGGTCTATTTACTTTTGCCTTGATGCCAGAACCAATGGGCAACCCGATGATGTTCCATGGCAAGAAGTTACCGGATGGGCTGCCGGCAAAAACCCCATTTCCACTGAAACACTTAAACTAACTGAGCATGCAGCGGTATGATTACATAATATCTTCTTCATCTTTCTACTGCCGGACACAGTCCTGCTATCATGTAAAGTTTAAGTGATCCGTTGAACCACTTAAACTAACTGAGATTGTAGAACTTCTTGATATACTTTGTATAAACATATTAAACAAATAATTGCTAAAATATTATACCGATTTGATAATTTATATAAGCGATAGTAAAATCTAACCACATAATTTTGAATGATGAAATTAACAATTTAATATACTCAATTTAAAAGTTAATAACAGTGTTAATTATGCCTATGTTTTAATAGAAAATTAAAACTACTAACTGTAGAATGAAATCTATAGTGAGAAAACTTGAAGTGATGCAGTACTTAAATTGATATCCTGCCCGGGCTGTTTAAAAGCGAGGAGATGTTGCTCAACCGTACTGTGCAGGGAGCCATAGCAAAAAAGTACCGAATGCCAGGATTAAATCCACAGACGATTGTACACATACTTTCAATATTTATAAACAGGGTATTGGTATGCAAAAAGTATCAATCGTGTAATTTGCTGAAGGTAAGATTAATAGCCAGTGGCAACAACATGCATTATTAAACAACATAATTCGGGATTGTAAAAAAGTAATTAAAGTTACACTGCTACCAAAGTGTGAAACATCTTTCTAATTGTAATTTAATATTAACCAAAAACGATTGTTTATGACGACGAGCCAAAACTCCCGACATCGCCCAAGCTGTCTAAAATTTTTAAAGGCACTGGTAGTATCAACACTTCTTTCCACACTTTCCATTGCACAAACCAATGTTACTGTATCGGGTAAAGTAACCGACCCCGATACACGAAAACCTTTGCCTGGCGTAAGTGTAACATTAAAAGGGAAACCAACGAATGGATCAGTTACAGATGAAAATGGTAATTACACCATTTCAGTACCGACAGGCACTGTGTTAATATTTTCCTACCTGGGTAATGTTGCTGAAGAAGTAATAGTTTCCAGGGCCGGAATTAAAGATGTTTTATTAAGTAGTAAGCCTAACAATTTGGATGAAGTAGTGGTAGTAGGTTATGGTACTGCAAAGCGGAAAAATGTAGTAGGTGCAGTTGATGTAATTTCTGTAAAAAGTGCGGGGCAAACTGCGGCTACAAGCGCAGAACAATTATTAATTGGTAAATCAGCAGGTGTTCAGGTTGTCAATTCCAGCGGAGTGCCTGGTTCTGGTGCACAAATCATTATCAGGGGTACCGGATCGTTTAAAGATGCAAGCCCACTTTATGTTATTGACGGTATCCAGGGAGATTTCAACAGTGTAAGCCCACAGGATATTGACAACATTACCATTTTAAAAGATGCCTCATCCACCGCTATCTATGGTTCTGCTGCAGCAAACGGTGTAGTAATTGTTACTACTAAAAGGGCAAAGAGTGGTGCGCCCAAAATTACGTTTACTTCTAAAATAGGTGTAGCAAAAGTTAGAAAAAAAC
Organism: Chitinophagales bacterium; assembly: GCA_038208485.1. Classification (GTDB taxonomy): domain Bacteria; phylum Bacteroidota; class Bacteroidia; order Chitinophagales; family Chitinophagaceae; genus Ferruginibacter. Next base: position 7,400 of record JBBQYS010000115.1, on the reverse strand, counting down.
TGGATTTGCTTGAGACCAACGACTATGTAGATTTAATAAAAGATATAGCCGCTACAAATGCACAAACACCCCCCATTAAATTTACCAATGGGGAGTTGAAAGATAAAAATGTAACCAATTGGCAAGACGAGGTTTTTCGCCCGGCAATGATTTCTGAAAACTATGTGAATGTAAACGGAGGAAGCGAAAAGGTTCTTTACAATCTTTCGGCTGGTTATATTAACCAGGAAGCTATTGTGAATGATTTCCAAAATAAGCGCCTCAATCTTCGCCTGGGGCTTGAGGAAACAATTGGAAGATTCCGTTTTGGTCAAAATATCAATATTAGGTACACAAAAAATACAGGACAGTTGGCAAGTGTAAGAAATGCTGTTTTATATGCACCTTACCAATCCATCTATGATGCAAGTGTACTAGGTGGCTATTCTATTTTAAGCAATGTAAATGATAACAGCGATATAAATAATCCGTTGCAACCTCTTGGTATTAGAACGCAAAAATCTGATGAATACGTATTTTTTCCACAACTTTTTGGCGAAGTAAATTTAATAAAAGGGTTAAAATTCAGGTCGCAGATAGCAATGACTATTGGCGGAGGAAGCAGCCAAAGTTTTCAGTTGCCTTACACGGCATCTAACTTCCTTTCCTTTGCCAGGCAGGCAAATTCAAACATGTTTAAGTACAATACTTATACATTTGAAAACTACATGAGTTATAACACCACTTTTGGTAAGCATGATATATCAGCTACTTTAGGTAACAGCTATATAGATGCAGGTAATTACGAAGGCCTTGGTATAATTGGTACTAATATTCCTAATAACAATATTCCGTTTGTATCTGGCGCACTTACTCAAACGGTGAGCAATGCAAGTGTTGGTTATGGTACTCAGTTTGGTACTTTAATTTCTTATTATGGAAGGATGTCTTATGCGTACAACAGTAAGTATATTGTTTCTGCAAGTGTCCGTAGGGATGGCTCCAGTAATTTTGGTGCTAACAATCGTTTTGGTAATTTCCCCGGTGCTGGTGTTGCCTGGAAATTTAGCGAAGAGGATTTTGTAAAAAAGAACCTCCCATTTCTTAATGAAGGAAAGTTAAGGGCAGGCTGGGGACGTACAGGGAATAATAAAATCAACCTCTTTCTTACTGACGTAAGTACATATAGCGGTAGTCCTGCAGGTAACTTAGTTTATTCTTTTGGGTCATCAGAAGCATTCGCATCCGGTACTTCCGTTAATGGTTTATCAAATCCTAATTTACAATGGGAACAAACTGACCAAACAGATATTGGATTAGACCTGGTAATGTTTAATAACAAAGTAACAGTAGGACTAGACTGGTACAAAAGAAAAAGTACAGGGCTGTTAGTAGATGTACCCTTGCCAACCAGCAATGGAATTGGTGGTGTTGGATATGTTGGAAGTAGTATTGTAACAAACGCTGCGGATGCTCAAAATACTGGTGTAGAAATTTCTCTTGGCTACCGGAGTGTGGCTGGCAAAAATTTTAATTATGCCATTAATGTGAATGGAGCTTTTAATAAAAACAATGTACTTTCTCTTGGCAGCCAGTTTCAGGCTCCTATAAGGGATGGATCTTTCAATCAGCTAAGCCCTATCACTTACACAGCTAAAGGTTCACCCATCGGTTCCTTTTATGGATACAATGTTGACCGTGTTGCCAAAGACCAGGCAGAAATTGATGCACTCAATTTAAAAGCACCGGGTGGCCTTTATCAGGATGGATTAAAACCAGGCGATTTTATTTTTAAAGATCTTGATGGCGACAACCAGCTGACAGATGCCGACCAAAAAGTATTGGGCAACCCGATGCCGAAATTTATTTATGGTTTTAATGCCAATATGAGTTATAAAAACTTTGACCTGAATGTTGTGATAAGTGGAGTGAGTGATTTAAAATTGGTAAATACCACCAGGTTCTTTACGCACAATGCTTCCACCGGTGCTAATTCAACTACAGCAATTTTAGACCGTTGGAGAAAACCGGGAGATGTAGCATCACTGCCAAGGGCAGGTCAAAATGTTACTGCCGGAGGCAACTTACGTCCTTCAGATTTCTTTGTAGAAGATGGCTCTTTTATGAGGCTTAGAAACCTTACACTTGGTTACACTATGCCTGCAAACAAAATAGGTACATTAACACACAATGTTTTATCCAGTGCAAGGATATATATAGCTGCAGAAAACCTTCTCACTGTTACAAACTATAAGGGCTTTGACCCTGAAGTGAGTACCCTTGATGCAGACAACGGCTCAGCCTATATCTTCCGCCGTGGTATGGATAATTTTCAACTACCGCAGCCAAGAGTGATTATGGCAGGCATCCAGATTGGATTTTAATTTTTTTAATTAGTTCTAAAATTAAACGCATGAAAAAAATAATTTTTTATCTGTCAATTGTAGTCTTCCTCTTTACAGGCAGTTGCAGCAAATCAAAATTAGACCTTCAAAATAAAAGTGCCTACACTTACGAAACCTACTTTGCAAGTGATGATGTATTAAATCAGGCAGTGATAGCCACTTATGCCACTTTGTTACACCAGGGATTGTGGAGTAGAGAATATTATTTCATTTTTGATTTACTAGGTTATGACGCAAAGGGAGATGCTCCTTTGCAGGGAGGGTTGCTTGCAGTGGCACAATACAGGTTTAGTTCCGACAATGGTGAGATGTCTCAACTCTGGGCTTCATTATATCGTATGGTTTTTAGGGCAAATGTTGTAATCGACAGGGCTACATTGTGGCAGCCTGAAACTACTACTGATAAGGAAAACAAAAAACAATACATAGCAGAGGCGAATTTTTTAAAGTCTTATGCAAATTTTAACCTGGTGAATAGTTATGGAAAAATTCCGCTGCGTACAAGCTATTCAAGTACAATAGCGGATATCTATCCGTCAAGAACCGCTGTTGCTGATGTATGGACTACAATTGAACAAGATCTGACTGCAGCAATTACCGACCTGCCAGTTAGCTATTCAAGTAATAATCTGGGGAGGGCTACTAAAGGTGCTGCCATTGCATTATTAGGAAAGGCCTATTTATATCAAAAAAAATGGGCACAGGCGCAAGCTCAATTTACTTTACTTACAAGGCCTCCATTTACCTACAATTTAGCAACCAAATATCTTGATTTATTTAGTACACAAAACCAGAATAATCCAGAAACAATCTTTCAGGTTATGAATCAGGAATGGACAGACTGGGGTATCGGTAACCAGTACTTCATGTTTGGTGGGCAGGAAGCCTGGGGTCAAAAAGCATCTCACTCTGGAAGGGCACAAGAGTATGGATTTAATGATTGGAAAAATGTTTTTATCACTACGAGTGCTGTTAAAGCATTTACGTATCCAAACCCGGTTGGGGGTGCAGCCTACACAGACCCCAGGGCTAAATTTACCTTTTATGGAGATGCTGCAAGCGGTGGACAAACTGAATATTGTCAGAGTTGTGCCGGTGGTGCCATCCCGTTTAGTTTCACCGGTTCTAACGGTGGTTACCGTTGGTTAAAGTATGGATATTATGATAAAGTAGCTAGTTATGGTGGCCCTCAAAGTGGCATTAATGGACAAGTTATACGCTATGCCGATGTAAAATTAATGCTTGCAGAAGCCTATATACAGCAAGGTGTTACTACAACAATACCGCTGGCTTTGATAAATGATGTAAGAAGCAGGGCGGGTGCAGTTCCATATACCACTTTGGGAGATCAGGCAAATGCAATAAAAATTTTGATGAGGGAACGCCGGTTAGAACTGTGTGGAGAACAATCCCGTTATTTTGACCTTATCCGTTGGGGCATAGCAAAAGAAACAATCAATGCCGAAAAAAACATAGAGGAGCCAGCACAGCCAGCCAATCCTTTTAAAGATAAGAATGTACTACTTCCAATTCCGATAGATGAAAAGAGTACCAATCCAAATGTAGCAAAGGATATAAAAGATGATTGGAACTAATTGAAATTTTTCTCAAGCAAGTGGTCGTTAGATAAACAAAAAAAGGTTCTCATTTGCAGAACCTTTTTTGTTTATTAGATATATACCAGTATGTTTTTTTAAATTTTAATTGCTTTGGTTTGCTTTGTATCGGCAATAATTTAAATAATAAGCTCCAGCCTCTTTCAATATTATTTACTGTTCTTTTCATTAATTCCACTACAAATTGCTAAGAAAGGCAAATAATTATAGTTATTCACAATTACAACATAGCCATTTTTGCTGATGCAGAAGGGAGGGTTTTTATTAATAATGACAAGAAGAACAATTATATAGCATTATGCATTAGTGGCGTGTATTGAGGATGATATTATTTATGTAGCAGGTAGCGGCACAAGTTAATAGCACCCTTAAGTAGCAATTTTGGCATGTTGGCAACCACATCAATCAAAACATGCTGAAAAATAACTGGACAGATTATGTAAAGTCAATTGTGACGACACTGTCTACACAAGTGAAAGCCCAATAGGGCAAAAATTTTGAAGAGGAAAATATAAGAAGAGAGATACAATTTGCCCAGCAATTTACAATAGTCTCGACAATTGAGTTGGTCGCATTTTCGGGCATTCACCCCAGTTGAATATGACATGCAATATTTTAAAAATAAAAAGTCTAAAAATCTTTAACCACTGGCACCGCAGCATCCGTCATAATACTTATTTGATGTTTAATATGTGCTGGCTCCAAAACTTTTTTCCAATCGTCTTTAAAAATTAATGGCTTGCCAATTTGAATTGCTTTGTAACAAGCATCGGAAAATACACCGCCTGGTATTTTGTCGAAACAAAGGGCTAATTCGATGTTTATATGCCCCATAAAAAAATCATACGCTGCTTCTTTTGGCACCCCTTTCCGAATCACTTCATCCAATGCCTCCCGCATGGTTACCATTACAGCACCTAAGAAGGTTTCAGCCAATCCCGGCTCAAGCATCGCCATATTTTCAGCGGTAATTTTATGCGATTTACTTACGGGAGCATAAAATATTTTTGCCAAATCTTCTGCTATTTGATAGTTTTCTTCCGGTCCTTGAAACAATGCACAAACGATAACTTGTTTTGCAGAGATGCCACCAAAAAAATCGAAGTGCTTACTTTCATCACTTTCCCAATTAAAAACTGAGGGATGAGTTGGGTGTGCAACAAAATAAGTGATATCCGATCTTGCAGGTAAATGACCACCCACTGCAGCTGCAGGATCTAACGTAATAACAATACAACCAGACTTAAATTTATTTACATAAGCCGTAGCAACTTTACCGATGGAAACATCCGGAACAGCAAGGATTACAACATCTGCATCTAATATGGCTTCATCACCCGAAATTATAACGCCTCTTTCTATTAATCTTTTTTTACCGATATCACTTATTTCAACATAAGCAACCTCAAATTTATTTGATTGAAGAAAATTATCAGTCAGCCTGCATCCCATTTTGCCTCCTGCTCCTACTAATGCTACTTTCATTGTATATTTTTAAGTTGTTAAAGATCAATTTTGAGCAATACCTAAGTAAGCCTTTTCAAAAAATGTTTCATCTCCGTTTTGTCCACCTTTTAAAATAATCTGCAGATTATCCATTGCAGGTTTCTTGGAGTGAGCTAAACACATCGGCGCCCCGGGTGCAACAGGCATCAAAAATTCCAATGCCAATATTTGTAACTGTTGAGTGATTTTACCAGACGTATCACCGCCGACTGCAATCACTCTTTCTGTGTGAGTGCTTTCAACTATCCTGCCGAGTAAATTGCCTAATAAATTGGGTAATCTTTCTTGCCCTCCTGAGATATTTTTTACGGCGGCAACAGAAGAATCATCCGGACCCAATGCCGAATAAATTATTAATGGGGCGTTTTTTTCGAGTATCGCTACAGCCATTTCCTGTATTTTTTCTTCTTCGGAATTCCGACTACATTCGTTTAATAGTTGCAGTGGATCAATTGCCAACGTGTGAAAGCCTTGTAATTTTGCAAATTGAATTTGACCGGCAGTAACCGGGGAACAACTGCCCGACATCACTAGCATTTTATCAGCCTTACCAACTGGTTCAATTACGATGGGCTGTCTATTTTGGGAAATTGTTTGATAAAAAATTGCATGCTCTACCGCAGACGAGCCGACAATCAGTTGGTTTCTATTGGCAGAACATTTGCGGAGTAAATCGCCAATTTTATTAAAGTGACGATCGTTTAGGGTGTCAAAAAGTATTATTGTTCCATCTGCTTCATTTATCAACTTGTTAAAGGTGTTAAATAATGACTGCTCATTTCCATCAAGCGCTAAAACATCCACTACAGCACTTTTCCTATCTGATTGTTTTTTCAAATGCTTGAGCAAATCACTTTCATTCATGGGTGTTATGGGATGTTTCGACATGGTCGGATGCCTGTCTAAACGGTAAGTGACCCCATTAACTCTTGCAAATAAATTACCAAATACTACAAATCGATTTAGCCTTGGCATACCTACCAGCAATGGAATAAACCTGCTTTCAAAATAGTTGGCCGCAATATCAAGTGCCAATCCAATACTACCTGTTTGCGGAGAAGAATCGAAAGTGGAACATATTTTATAATGGAAATAGTCTGCACTCCACGCAGCTATTTTTTTAAATATAGCTGGCAAATTAGTTTGCAACTGCTCGGGTGAAAAACTTCTGCTGATGCCTGCTACACCAGCAACCTGTGGCTGTTGATTTGCAAATAATTTATTTTTAAAACCAAAGTTTTTAATAGCGGCAATTGTTGGTGGCTCCATGAATAAAACAGTCGGGATGCCCATTAAAGCCAATGACTCCATTACATCGGTAGAGCCGGTAAAATCGTCTCCATAGTATGCCAGCTTTAAAAATGACGGACTACTTTTTTCCATAAAATTCCAATGCTTTTTTTATTTCAGGGTAGGTGTCGGCAATGTTGGACAATTGATTTCCTTTCATGCCTTCGCTCCAGGCAATCTTAATACTTTCTACACCCGCCTTCATGCCATCGGGATGTGCCGTAATGCCGCCGCCACATAAATACATCAGGTTGGTATTGCCCACTAATTTGAATGTATCAGCCGCCTGGTCGGCCCATTGTCCACTTGATACTACCGGCATTACCCGGTAAGAACATCCTGCGTCATTCTGGCAACTTGCGATTGACCTAATAACAGATTCATCACTTTCACAAAACTTATTTCTCAAGCCATTGGTGTGTAAATGATCAACCCCGGCGAGGCTAAATATTTTTTTATATACTTGAAACGTTATGCCCATTACTTCGGGCCGATAAAACATTCCCCACCCATTTCTATGTCAATGAATGTGCATTTGATAAAAATCACTGATGTACTTTGTTGCCGAATTTCCGACCGAGTTTTAACTCAACATTATACAAGT
>JBBQYS010000114.1:0-10308 GCA_038208485.1 Chitinophagales bacterium | reverse complement strand
GTAAATGGGCTACTCTTGCGTTCATCCGATCCATAGTAGCCAATAGCAGAAGCACTAACGATGGCTTTAACTTCATTTTTATATTCTCCCAAAGCTTTTACCAGCAGGGCACTGCTATGTGTACGGCTGTCTATGATGGTTTGTTTGTATTCTTTGGTCCATTTTTTATCTACCACACCGGCACCTGCCAGGTGAATAATGTAATCTGACTGCTCAATGGCTGACTGGTCTATGGTTTGTTTTTTTATATCCCACTCTGCATACCGCACACCAGGAATGTCTTTTTTATCCTCCTTGTTTCGGGTAAGTATGATCACTGCATAGCCCTTACCGGTAAGAAAAGGTACCAGGCTTTCACCGATCAGCCCTGTGCCACCTGTTATTAATATTGTTTGCATATAATTGTTGTTATTGAGCAAGTAGATAACAAACAGAATTTGTGAAGGTTTTATTATTTTCTGTTTCTTATGACTTCGTTGAGGAATTCTTTCTCGTAAATATTGTAAATTTAGCTAAAGAAAAACACTGAGTTTTTAATATTTCTATGAAGAAACATGCCAATTCCTTGTTACATCCATACAGGCAGCTATTTTCATAGTTTCATCATCTTACTTTTGTCAGACAAATTTTTAAATTAAATATGAAGTTATTCATTGCAGCTATTGTAGCATTTTTTACCATAGGCAGTTTGCCGGCTCAAACTATTGTGTATTCCGATATCAATAAAAAAGACAACCGGTCTATCAGCTTTGAGATATTGGGAAACATCGGAGGCCATACTGCTATTTATAAAAATAAAGACAAGAACCACCGCCTCTCCTTGTATGATAATAATATGAAGTTGTTTAAGGACGTGGACCTGGGCTTTATTGCCAACAAAACTTTTAATATAGACTTTGTAGTATATCCTGATTATTTCTATGCAGTATATCAATTCCAGTCTGGTATGAATGTGCATTGCAATGCAGCTAAAATAAGTCCGGAAGGTGCACTGATTGGTGAAGTGATTACCATTGATACCGCACGTGTGGGCTATTTTGCTGATAATAAAGTGTTTTTTACAGAAGTAAGTGACAACAAGCAAAGGATCCTGGTGTACAAAGCTCAAAACAGGAACGATCGTTTGTTGGTTTCGGCCTTCGTTTATGATAGAAATTTTGTAAAGTTGGATAGCCATGAAACCAGCTATGATGACCTGAACAGAAGAGAAGTTTTCAGTGATTTTAAAATAGGCAACGATGGCAGTTTTTATTATGTGAAGGAAAAACATCGGGGCAGAAATGATTACGCAGAAAAAGTAGAATTATTCACCCATAAATTCCAGCAGTCGGAAATATCCAGCCACGAGATTAAGTTAGAGAAATTGCTGACCCAGGACCTGCAGATCAAAATAGATAATCAAAGTGAACGTTTGTTTCTAAATGGATTTTTATACAACAGGGGGCAGGGAGGCGTTGGAGGTGTACTCACACTCGTATACAATGCGGCAGGTAATATGGAGCAAATGCGCCGGGAAACGTTGTTTACTGACAGCATCAGGCAAAAGCTGACCACCAGGAGCGGAAGCGGCCGGTATCCATTTGATAATTTCAGCATACAGAGTGTGGTGAATAAAAAGGACAATGGAATTCTCTTAACCCTTGAAGAAACTTATTCCGATACCAGGGGTTTTTACAACAATCGTTTCGATCGGTACGGGTTGTATAATGATCCCTTCAATTATTATAGTTCTCCTGGTTTCTACCGTTTCCAGCGTGGCTATTATGGCAATTATTATTCTCCCTACAATAATAATTTTAACCGGAACAATGTGCTGTATAATTACAACGATATTATTATGATCAGCCTGGATGACAGCCTGAAAACGCAGTGGGAAAGCATCATCAACAAAAAGCAAAGTGATGTGGATACAGATAATTATTTATCCTACAGTACAGTAAACACCGGCGGACTTATCCACTACCTGTATTTGCAAAAAGACAATAACAAACAGGTAATCAGTGATAATGCACTGCAACCTAATGGTGAGATAAAAAGATATGCTACGATTAAGAGTGGTGAAAAAGGGTACAACTTTATGCCAAGACTGGCCAAACAGGTGAGTGCAAATTCTGTGATTGTACCGGCAGTTTACAGGAATAATATCGGCTTCGCAAAAATTTATTTTGAGTAAAGCGGACAGCTTAATTTTTTCGTAGATAAATGAACAGACCCAAATAAGAATAAACCTTAGGGCAATTAGTTTGTTTTGTTGAATGATATTTATATGAAATTAAGTTTAATCACTCTTCTTGTTTTATTCGCTGAATTGTCTTTTTGTCAAACAGTATTCTATTCTTCTACCGACCGAAATGAAAAGCCTGCATCGTATTATAAAATACTTGGTAATGTAGGAAACAGCACCTTTATACACAAAGGGAATAAGGATGGCCAACGCATTTCCGTTTACAACAGCAGTATGCAGCTGGTAAAAAATATCTCTCTCGATTACATTGATGGATTTACGCTTGACATTGAATTTTTGGTTAATACTGATCAGCTGTCTGTATTTTTTATAAAGACTTTTAATAGTTATGTAACGCTTCAGGTAGCAAGGTATAATGAGTTCGGTAACATCCAGGATTCGATAGAAATTATTGATACAATTTCTTCACCGCTAAGAGATCGGGAGCCCATGCTGTTTAAAATAAAAATGAGTGAAAACAAACAAATGGTTTTGCTTCATCATCTTCAGAAAAATGATGGGGACATTTATTTTTCCGCTTATATATATGATAAGAGTTTTAACCTGATCAGGCATATAAATAAAGCATTTCTAAAAACCAGGAGAAAAAGAATAATCCTAAGTGACATTGAAATAGATGATAAAGGAAATTTCTTTTTTTTAAGTGATAATGGCAGCAGAAATGATGTGAAATCCACCTCGATATACTCTTATTCTCTGCAGGAAAATCGCCTGGTGTTTTTGGAGATCCCTATGAATAAAATACTTACCGGGAAGCTGCACCTTACTATTGATAATGCACACAACCTCATTTTCATTTCAGGTCTCTTGTATACAAAATACCATGATGCGATGAATGGAATTTTGAGTATAGCGCTGGATAAAACTACACTAAGCGAAAAAGCGAGAACGCATACAGGATTTTCTAATGACCTGTATAAAAGAATGACAGTTAAATATGGAAAAGAAGGATTTGTTTATGACCATTTTGACATAGATAATATTATTGTCAAATCGGATTCAGGAATAATTCTAATACTAGAAGAAAATTATACAGGAGATGGGAGAAGAAAAAATGTTGATCCAAATTCTTTTGGCCAGTTAAACAATGTTCCTGTTTTTTTTGGCAATGAAAGCTCGATTTCTTTGTTTACCCCACCAATAGATCAACAGAAGCATTCTAATGATATTATACTGGTGAGTTTGGATGGGCATTTGAACAAAATGTGGGAAACACCAATTTATAAAAAGCAGACGACGTATCCCAGGGAAAAAAACTTTATTTCTTACAAAACAATAAATGATGGCTCCCAGATACATTTTATATTTCTGGAGAATCTAGAAAATAAGCAGATACTCAGTAATTATGCCTTGCAACCAAACGGAGAAATAAAAAGATATGCAACCATAAAAAGCCGTCAAAAAGGATTTGAATTTATGCCCACACTTGGTATGCAGGTGGGCAGTAATGTGTTGGTTGTGCCCGGTTTTTCAAGAAACAAATTAGCCTTTGCCAGAATTAATTTTTAAGCAAATCTCATAGGCCTACCTTTGTGTTTTCAGCAGCTTCATACTGTAAAACAAATTTTTTGTAATAAGTGACAGGAATTTTCAGGGCCAGCAATCCTTACAATAATTTTTTACTGATCATCTATGCCTTCATCCTGAAGGGCCACCTCCTTTTGGGGCAGGGCGTGCCTGTGGAGACCCTTTCTGATGGGGCACTATACCGGCTTTTCGTAAGTGTGATCAGGTATAGTGGAGATGTTTCCGGTAAGTTCTTTAATATCGTTGCACTTGCACTGCTTTGCATGCAGGCTATTTACCTGAATAATATTGCGCTGAAGAACCGGTTCTACACTAAATCCAATTACCTCACAGGTATGGCTTACCTGCTCATTACTTCTCTTTTTGAGCCCTGGTCATCATTTTCTTCTGTTTTGGTTGTGAATTCTATTTTCATCTGGATCATATCCCGGCTCTGTGTGCTGCATAATAATAACCGCCCCAAGTCAATGGTGTTTAATCTTGGCCTGGCCATAGGCTGTGCCATTTTTATTTACCTCCCTTCTATCCAGTTTATCTTATTGGTATTTGCCGGGATCAGTATAGTAAGGGCTTTCAGGGCAAACGAGTGGGTGATTTGCCTGCTTGGCTTACTCACCCCTGTTTATTTTTTTGGCGCCTGGTTGTTTCTTTCCAACAATTACCTGGGTTTTAAAATAGTACTACCTCATTTTATGTTGCCCTACCTGCCATACGATAAGCTTTCCATTGCAGCTTATATACTTATTTCTATCGGCGTATTGATAGGTTTTATTTACCTGCAACTGAACATGCGACGCCAGGTAGTACAGGTAAGAAAGCAATGGCAAATTGTCTTCTTTTTTACTGTAATAGCTTTGTCTACTTTATTTATTAATGCAGATAAGAACGTTGTTTTTACGCTGTTGTTCTGTATTCCATTTTCCCTTTACCTCGGTGGGGCATTTTTCTACCCGGCAAAAAAATGGATGCCGTTTGTTTTACACTGGTCCTTTTTTCTATTGGCAATTGCCTCAGGCTACTTCAGCAGTTATTTCTGATTCTTCCCGTTCTTCTATTTTATTATCTTTGGGCCCGCCGGGGTGAGTATTTCACCAGGGCGATCCAAAAAAATATTTCAATGAAATTTGGCGTAGTCGTTTTTCCGGGAAGTAATTGTGACAGGGATATGATCACAGCATTGCAGGATGATCTTGGGCAGGAAACCATCACACTCTGGCATAAGGATAGAGACCTGGGCATGTTCAGCACTGATGATTGTATTGTTTTGCCGGGTGGGTTCAGCTATGGTGACTACCTGCGTTGCGGTGCTATAGCCCGTTTCAGCCCAATGATGCAGGAGGTAGTAAAATTTGCCGAAAAAGGGGGCAAGGTCCTCGGTGTCTGCAATGGTTTTCAGATCCTTTGCGAAAGTGGTCTTTTGCCCGGTGCTTTGCTGCGCAATGCCAACCAGAAGTTTGTCTGCAAAAATGTATATATACAATCTCCTGATTCCGGTAAAGCCCTCAAAATTCCAATTGCTCATGGTGAAGGAAGGTATTTTGCTACAGAAGAAAAGCTACAGCAACTCGCAGATGACAAGTCTATACTTTATACCTATTGTAGTGAAATGGGTGAGGCTGCAGATGAGTTTAATCCAAACGGAACCACGCAGCATATTGCCGGGATCTGCAATAAAGAAAGAACTGTTTTTGGTATGATGCCCCATCCGGAACGTGCCTGCAACAGCAGCCTGGAGAATACGGATGGCAGAGAAGTTTTTAACAGCCTTTTCTCTCTACATGCCTGATCGTTTAACAGCAATTTATCTTTGCTTACTTATTATGTAATTACCTTTATTGCTCAAGATATAATTTACACATGAAAAAAATATTACTCGCTTTTGTCTCTATTTTTCTTATTGGTTCTCTTGCTTTTGCACAAATAGAAAATCCTGTAAAATGGAACTATACTGCTAAAAAGATTGCTGATAAAACTTACGAAATACATATGACCGCTACATTAGATGCAAGCTGGCATTTATACGCACAAGATGCAGGAGATGGTCCTGTTTCTACAACTTTTGCTTTTAGTAAAAATCCCCTGGTAAAGCTTAGCGGAGAAACAAAAGAAAACGGGAAGCTTATTAAAGAATACGACAACAATTTTAATTCAATTTTGAAATTTTACGCCAATAAAGTTGATTTTGTGCAGGTAGTTACCGTTCGTACAAATGCAAAAACAATCCTGAAAGGCACAGTGAATTTTATGACCTGTAATGATCGTAAATGCCTTCCGCCAAAAACAGTTCCTTTTACCGTAAACATCGGAAGCTGATAAGAATGTTACTTTGCAATAAGATATTAAATCCCGGTTTTATTTAAATAAAATCGGGATTTTTGTTTCGTCTTATTAAAACTTGCTGGATTATGTTCGTTTTCAAAAACCTGTTTTTTTGTTTGTTCCTGTTTTGTTTTTCTCTTTCCGCCACTGCGCAGGAGGGTGTGCATGCCACCTGGAAAACTGAGTCTGTTGCAAAAAAATCCGATAATAGTTACCAGGTTACTCTGCAAGGAAGCCTGGAAACGGGTTGGCATATGTATGCAAAATCAACTGAGCTGGAACTGCCCGGTTTACAGGTTACAGCCCCGGATCCTGCGAATAAAATTTCTGACATAAGTATTGAGCCGGCATCAACAGAAATTGATGACCAGGTTTTTGCTACTAAACTACAGGGTTATACCGGCACGGTAAAGGTGACGTTTACGATCAGTTTTTCGGGGGAAGATCCCGGACTGGCAGAAGTAATGCTGCAATACAGTACGGGTAAGGCAGATAATTTTATTCCTGAAGAATATACATTTAAAATCAATTTTACAGGGAACTTGCCGGTTGAAGAAACTACTTCTTCCGATTCTGCAAACCGGATCCTTATTCCTTCAATCGACATAAAAAATCCGCTGACAGAATGTGGGGCAGATTCATCTACCGCCACTGGAAATACTAAAGATAAAGGTCTGCTTGCGCTGTTCTTTCTTGGTTTTCTTGGTGGAATTGTAGCATTGATTACTCCCTGTGTTTTCCCCATGATACCGCTTACAGTTTCCTTCTTCACCAAAAAAGCGGTCAACCGCAAAGCTGGAATAAAGAATGCCATGCTCTATGGTTTTTTTATTTTACTGATCTATGTGTTGCTCAGTGTTCCTTTTCATTTCCTCGATAGTTTAAACCCCGAAATACTCAATAATATTTCTACCAATGTGTACCTGAACGTAGGGTTTTTTGTCATTTTTATTGTTTTTGCTATTTCATTTTTTGGAGTTTTTGAGATCACACTGCCGAGTGCCATTAGTAACCGGGCAGATAGTAAAGCCGGTGCCGGAAACATCCTCGGAATATTTTTTATGGCGCTGACACTGGCAATCGTTTCTTTCTCCTGCACAGGACCAATCCTTGGTTCACTGCTGGCGGGTTCTCTAAGCGCTGACGGTGGTGCCATGCAACTTACTGCCGGTATGGGTGGTTTTGGTCTTGCCCTTGCCCTGCCATTTGCGCTCTTTGCATTGTTTCCTAATTGGTTAAGCGCATTACCAAAAAGTGGTGGCTGGCTTACTTCTGTAAAAATAGTCCTGGGTTTTGCAGAACTAGCCCTGGCATTTAAGTTCCTGAGCAATGCAGATCTAGTAATGCATTGGGGAATTTTAAAAAGAGAGATCTTTATTGGTATCTGGATAATTATAGGCATCTTCTTATCCTTGTATTTGTGGAATATCATCAGGTTTAAACACGATAGTCCTGTAAAAAAACTGTCGTCGATACGAATTGTGCTGGCCCTGATTACCACTGCATTTACCCTTTACCTGGTGCCGGGCGTAACCAATACCAAATATTCCAACCTCTCCCTCATCAGCGGTTTTCCTCCTCCGATGTATTATAGCATTTATGCTAAAGACAATGAATGTGTGTTGGGACTAACCTGCAGCCACGATTATGAAGAAGGACTGAAAATGGCCAGGGAACAGAATAAGCCCATACTGCTGGACTTTACCGGCTACGCCTGTGTAAACTGTAGAAAGATGGAAGAAAATGTATGGGTGAAGCCAGAAATCTACAACCTGATGAAAGATAAATTCATCGTGATCTCATTATATGTAGATGACAAAAAGAAGCTGCCGCTAAAGGATCAGTTTACTTACACAACAAAAGATGGGATAAAAAAAGAAATTGTAACGGTCGGAGATAAATGGGCCACATTTGAAACGGAAAATTTTCAAAATAATGCCCAGCCCTGGTATGCTATACTAAATACAAAAGAACAGTTACTCACTCATCCGCTTGGCTATGCATCTACAACTCAGCTGGAAGATGAATACCTGGAATGGTTGAAATGTGGTGTAGAAGCCTTTTATAAAAAATAAGCACCATAAAAAGTATAAGATAAAAAATAAACCCTGTCATCTTCATAAGATGCAGGGTTTTAATGTATAAACATAAAATGTTTTTGTGGATATGGATTAGAGTGCAATTTGTTTTTCTACCATCATTTTTCTCAGGTTCATGAGGCCATAACGCATACGACCAAGCGCAGTATTGATGCTGGTGTTCGTCAGCACGCTGATCTCTTTAAAGCTCAGGTTGGCATAATGACGAAGAATAATAACTTCACGCTGGTCTTCAGGAAGTTTGTCCAGCATAACCCTTACAGTCATTTGTTTCTCTTCATGAACGATCACATCTTCTGCACTGTGGTCACCGAAGTTAAGCACTTCAAAAATATCACGGTCATCACTCATTTTAATGAATGGACTACGTTTGATTTTTCTGAAATGATCTACACACATGTTGTGTGCAATTCGCATTACCCAAGGAAGGAACTTTCCTTCTTCTGAGTACTTGCCACCCTGCATAGTGTCTACTACTTTGATAAAAACATCCTGGAAAAGGTCTTCAGCCAGGTACCTGTCTTTTACCAGTAAATAGATACTGGTATAAACTTTTTGTTTATGGCGCAGTACCAGGGTGTTGAATGCTTCAGCATTACCTGCTGTGTACAATTGTACGAGCTGTTGATCGCTCATTGATTTGAGAAGTGACATAGTCGAGATTTTGGTTTGGTTTTCTAAAGTCCAAAAGAATAAGTCGTAAAAGTCACAAAAGAATGAGCTTAGACGGTTTTCATTTCCTTGGATATTGAACTGTGAAAATAGTGTTATAAGCCATTCAATAAAAACTAATTTTTAGGGCAATTTTTTTCATTTGCTGTCTTGCTCTACAAGGAGAAGTTAGTGCTGTAAAGGGTTTCAGCTGATGATTAAGGATTTGTCAAAAGGTGAAAACCCCCTGCTTATTACAACATAATAGTACTTATACTACATGCATCGAAATCTACATTACTACAAATTTTTATTTGCAGCAGGAAAAAAGCTAACATTTCCCTTCTCTTTTTTTAATTTAATTTTGCAGCATACATGGCAAAAACAAAGCAAGCACCTGCTGCAGTAAAGAATAAGGCTACCAATAATGATATTTTCATCAAAGGAGCAAGAGTACACAACCTGCAGAATGTAGATGTGACCATTCCCAGGAATAAATTAGTAGTTGTTACCGGAGTTTCCGGTTCCGGAAAATCATCGCTTACAATAGATACACTTTTTGCTGAAGGACAGAGAAGATATGCAGAAAGCCTGAGCGCTTATGCCCGGCAGTTTATGCAGCGCATGAACAAACCCGACGTGGATTATATCAAAGGTCTGTGCCCCGCAATAGCAATAGAGCAGAAAGTAATTACACGTACGCCAAGAAGTACCGTAGGTAGTATGACAGAGATCTATGATTACCTGCGGTTAATGTTTGCCCGCATAGGAAAAACAATCTCGCCGGTAAGTGGAAGAGAAGTAAAAAAAGATGATGTGGCTGATGTAATTAAAGCCATTAATAAATTGGATGATGGCGCAAAGATCCTGATCCTTTCCAGGTTTAAACAACATGCAAACAGGGAGATAAAAGAAGAACTGAATATTCTTTTGCAAAAAGGATTTAGCCGGTTGTATGATAAAGAAGAAGTGCTTCGTATAGAAGATTTGCTGGAAGACAAAAAAATAAAATTATCAGGAGATGCCTCTATTTTAATTGATAGAATTGTAAAAAAAGATTTTGATGAAGATGACCTGCACCGGCTGTCAGACTCGGTGAATACTGCTTTCTATGAAGGTGAAGGAGAAATGAGCGTACGGGTTATGGAAGGAAAAGTACTGCCCTTCAGCAATAAGTTTGAGCTCGATGGCATTCAGTTTGAAGAACCGGTTCCTAATCTTTTTTCTTTCAACAATCCCTTTGGCGCCTGCCCAACCTGCGAAGGTTTTTCTATGGTGCTTGGTATAGATAAAGACCTCATCATTCCTGACAAAAGCCTGAGTGTGTATGAAGGTGCTGTTGCTCCCTGGAAAGGGGAGAAGCTTGGTGAATGGAAAAATTCTTTTGTAAGGGCAGCAAAGAAATTTGATTTCCCCGTACACAAACCAATCATGGACCTTACGGCAAAACAACTGGAGGAGCTCTGG
>JBBQYS010000113.1:0-10362 GCA_038208485.1 Chitinophagales bacterium | reverse complement strand
GGGTCGGCACCGGCATAGTCGCCCTTGCCGTTAGTGAGTTTTTCGTACATCTCTTCAAAACTATCACTGATGTATTTTAAGAAGATAAGCCCGAGCACCACATGTTTGTATTCAGCAGCGTCAATGTTTTTGCGCAGTTTATCGGCTGTTTTCCAGAGTTGTTTTTCCAGCGGTTCTTCGTTGGTTGCTTTTTTAGTTTTGGTTGCTTTGGCCATGTAAGTTTTTATGTAGCAGCTTTAGGGTTAAAGTGCCACAAATTAATGATTTTGAAAGTACTGTACAAGGGGAGAAGCCCCTTTTTAATAAAATCAGACATAAAAGAAAATGAATCCCTTTATAATTTCATCCCCCAACAAAGCCCACAGAAAAATAAATTAAGGGTACGATGATGGCGGTAAGAGGTAATGTTTTATACGGTGCCCCAAAGTAGTATAATTTTTTAAGGCGGCAAATTTTGGTGGTTTTTTTTTTGAACCCTGCCTACTGGCCAGGCAGGTAGGAAGTAGCAAAGGCACGAAGGAACACGAAGGGCTAAGGAAATTATGAATGTTGATCCCGATAGCTTCACGATAGGGATCGGGAGGGAGCATGTGAAATGCTCTTATCACGCTATTCGGGAAAGGTTACCGGGACAGGTGTGGGAGATTTTTTTCACCAATCGGTGGCCATTAGGTTTTTATCTATTATTCATCATTCATTCCATGAAGCAAGGCCCTCCAGGTGGCAACGGGCCGTTTGGATAAAATTCGGTGTACATTTTCAACCTTTTTTTTTGAGTGGTCAATTTTTCGGGTAGCGTTTTATTAGAACAAGTTTATTTTTATTTTTAGATGACTGCCAAAAGAATAAGGAGCCATTTTCAAATGTTGAACTCTTCCAATTACAATAGCAGGGTGCGTATTATATTTGTGTGCAATAGCAATGATATCTTCCTCGGTAAAGCTATTTGGTAATTCGTCTATAGCTTTCTCCGGTAGTAAATGTTTAGAAGCAAAAGTATTTGCTTCATCTTCTTTTTCTGTATCAGGATTATAACCTGCAAAGTCTTCCAGGAACAATTCCTTTTTACCATGCAGCAACACATGACCGGCTTCATGGTAAAAGGTAAACCAGAATTGATCGTTGCTTTTATGCCTGTCTGTAAGTTGTATAAGCGGATTGCTTCTGAACCAACGGGTAGCACCACATACCGGCGCTTTTGGCAAACAAAGTGTATATACAACTGCTACACCAGCTTTAGCACAAATATGCTGTAGTTGTTGTGCAAAATCATCGGGTTGCAGTACTACCAATTTTTTAATATCATCCAATGATTTTTTAAAAGCATCCTTATCATATTCAGGTAATTGCATCTTCTGCATATCAAGTTCACCCATTCGCAACCATGCAGCCATACCCGCCAACGCTGTTTGATGAAGTTCACTTTTTCTGTATGCAGCAGTTGCAAAATCATCTATATAGCGACTCTGCCATTTAGCGGTATTCACCACTCCATAAAACTCTAATGCTTCAGATACCATTGCAGCACCAGGCTTGACTGCTTTTATATAACCACAGTTTTTAAGTTCTTTTATTGGCTGTTGTTTCAACCATACTTTCGCTTCTTCCGATGCCTCTTCCTGTTCTATACGTGCCAGTTTTGTGCGATAATTCATTTCACGATTTAACCAAAAGGATGCATCGATACCCAGTACTTTTTCCAATTGCAGTGCAGTGTTATAAGTAATAGGTTCTTTACCGGTGATAAGATCATGTACTTTAGAAGCTGTTTTACCAAGGCGGTCGGCAAGTTCTGCCTGACTCATTTTTATATATTCAATCGTTTCTAAAATAGTATCACCTGGTGAAGAAAGAAGTTCTCTTTCAATTTGTAAATCGTTGTGGGGCATAGCTTTTGTTTTTAGTGATAGTCTTCCTGGGCGGAAATAATCTGAATATCTGTAACCAGCATTCTAACTATTCCGCCATCCTCATTCACAGGAATGGGATCATTGGTAATTATAAAAAGGATACGGTGGTTTGCTGAAATATCTACCGCCCACTCTCCGGCTTTGTCTCCTGAAAGTGCGTGGCAATTTGCTTGCGGGATATTGCATAGTACTTGTAAGTTATCAGAAGCATTAATATCTTCCATTCTTTGAGATACTCTTTTAGCATTCACTCCGAATGCTTTTTTTATCTCAGAAGGAGAAGTTAACTGCTTTCTTAATTTGTTGCTTTTGAAATCGACGTTCATGCAAATATATGTTTCATTACCCAAAAAGGGTAACAATTTAGAATATTTAACGAAATTAATATTTTTATGATTGTGGTCACTATATAAATTGAAACTTTTTCGGATTAACTTACGATTGGAATCCAATACTTTTTAAAACTGCGTTTTCAGTTGTTTCGTTAACTGCTTCATTTTTTCTTCAAAAGATATTCCGTCATCTTCTTCTGCTTGGGTACCTACAAAGCGGCCGGTTTATTTCCTTACCTTATTTATCTACCTGCTGGGCGCCTTTATTATTTGGGCAGTATTAGGCGTAGGAGAATTATTCAATAAGATAGACCTTATGATGATGTCTATGTAAAAGCGTCATCAGGTTCCTATATGTTATTGCATTGCAATCACAACATTTATTAAAAGCAGCAATTAATATCACCAAACATGAATACAGCAATTATAAAAACAACCAGTCTCAATTTTTCTTTTGCCAAAGGTCAAAAAACCTTACACGATGTAAACCTGGAAGTGCCAAAGGGCAGCATCTATGGGTTTTTGGGCCCAAATGGTGCAGGTAAAACCACGACGCTGCGGCTGTTATTAGGTTTATTAAATAACCAGGAAGGCAGCATTGAAATTTTTGACAAAGACTTTATTAAAAACAGGATTGAAGTTTTAAAACATATTGGTTCGTTGATTGAACAGCCTTCTTTATACGGCCATTTAACTGCAACAGAAAACCTGGAGATCTACCGCCGCATTTACGGGGTACAAAAGTCCCGTGCACCCCAGGTTTTAAAAATGGTTGGTTTAGAAGGCACCGCAAACAAAAAAGCCAAACAATTTTCATTGGGAATGAAGCAGCGCTTATCTATTGCCGTTGCTTTGCTGCACCAGCCCGAATTATTAATTCTAGATGAACCCACAAATGGTTTGGATCCCAACGGCATAATAGAAACAAGAGAGCTGATCAAAAAACTGAATAGAAAGCATGGTATTGGTTAAGTGAAGGCATAGCGGTATTTGCCGCTGGAAACTGCGGTGGTTATCATTTGCATGCTTTAGCGCAGGCTATCAATCATCAAGGAAAACTGGTTCCATTTTCAACGCTTACAGACAGTTTTGATTTTAGGGCTTTAGAGCCAAGCCTGCAAGCCGCCAGCATGGTACAATATATCTATGAAATCTATGGTGTTACAGCCTTGAAAGCATTTTGGGCGCAGGGGTTGGAAAATGCACAGAATATCATCGGCCTATCTGCTGCTGAATTAGAAAAAAGATGGACCATCCACATACAGCAAGAAAAATATACAGCGAATATCAACTGGCAGGCAATCAAAAATAGTGGCTGTGAGTAGGGCCTAATAACGTACAAAAAGGTATTGGCGAATGTGGCGGGCTTTTAGTGAATATTGCTGTGGCAGGAGCGACATTAATACTGCAATTTTATATTCATTTTTTCCATTTTTATTTTTCTAAAATAATTGTAAGATTATTTATTTTTCCATTTTTAATTTTCCTAAGATAAAGACACCCACTTTGTTACCATATTCCTTACTTACCACGCAAGTAGGATGAAAATGAATACCGCCATAAAACCGGGCCAAATTATTTTCTTCTGCGGCCTGGCGAAATGAAGTAAAGGAACGATTGGCTATACCGAATTCCAACTCACTTGTATCGGTGTAAGCAAAATTATCTCCGTACACAGCGGTGAGTGCTTCTGCTGCGGCAGTAGACACCGTACTGTGGCCACACGTATATTCAGGAAATGGTGGGCTTTGCAGGTAAGGCTGCCAGTCAGGATCAATGTATTTATTAATGGCTGTTTCAGGCCGCATCATATTGCTCCTAAATTTTTCGTCCCAACACTGAATGAAAGCATCAAACATACAGATGGAAGTAAGTGTGTATGCTGCAACTGTTTTTCTGAAACTTGCATTGGACTTTTGCGACGCAATACCAACGATATTCATCCAATGGCCGGGGGGAGAAAACTTTTTTGTAACAAACATTACGTGGCCTGATACATTTAATTTACCGCCAAGATCGTCCCAGAATTCTGCGATGTGCATCTGCTCCGGCGACAAACTATCAATGGTATTTTTCACATCCATCACCTGCTTGTAATAAGCACTGTTCTTATCTGTCATATTAAACGGAATGGGAGGCGGGGGCACAAATTGGTCGGCACTGTCTAGAGCAATGGTGCGAATCTCCATCCAGTGAGGTTCCATAGCACTTGTATAGGCTGGCGGTGTGGGTATCCAACGGCCGGCAGAATCTATTACATTGTAACGGGAAGCGCTTCTTGTTTGGGCATAATTGTCTTTTTTACTCCAGGCCACTATAGCGTTACTCATTATATCCGCAAAGGCAACGGTGTTTTTAAACATGTCATCTGGCATTCCGCTATCCTGTGCCTCCTGCTTCAATTTATCTACATAGTCTTGCATACTTCCTTCCGGGAATGTTACCGACTCGCCCACTTTGCAAAATGCTAGCAACGCTGCAAATTCGTAGTCAATCTTACGGGAAGTATCTGCTTTTGGCAAAGTATCTAAACCGTTTACCTGCCCGGCAAGCGAAGTAAATTCACTTGGATAGCCGGCTACTATACATTCATAAGCAGCAATATTTGCATATGTATAATTGCGGCTGGCCACAATAGGCGAAAAGCCTACATGCTTAACCACCTCGTTTAGTTCTTTTACTGTTTTACAGTAAGAAAAAGCATCAGGAAAATATGTATCAGAAACCGGTTGATGGGTACAGCTAATAATGCATATAAATGATGTTATCATTAACAAAAAATATATTTTCATACTTCAATTTAATAAAGGAGAAAATGGGCTAATATCACTACCACCAATGAGAAGCCAAAAAAATCAACATTTAAATGATTTGAAAACAGCGTCTGGTGGCTGTTCAAAAGAAAGCAACAATGTTTGAGGTAAGATTATCAAGCTGCAATAATAATGAGAAAGGATTGCATGAGTTGGTTGCGAAAACCGAATGTTCTGAAATTCTTCAAACTCTGTTTTATTAAGCTTCACATCTTTTTGAGTGGGGTGATCGGCCTTTTTGTGATTATCCTGCTGCAACTCCTTGGCAAATTGAAAAAAAGCTTCTCTAGAATTCTGTATTTGCATTTTGGCTGTGTGAGGAATGCATGACATTTCTAGTGAGTCATTGTAAATGCGGCATTTTACGCATTTACATATCATTTCATATTTTCTCACTTCGCCCTCTGACCGGTGAAAGTTTTTTGAGGTTATGTAATAAAAAAGGTTGATGGGTTGTTTAATTGTAATCAACTCTTCCTCCTGGCAGGATTCATTGTCTAGAAGAATTTCAATATTCGTATGTGACTCATGCGACAAATAATAAGCAACCACCCTATAATCAAAAATATTGAAGGCGAAAATTCCCATTAAGAATATGGCAGCAGCTTGTTTCATTTTTAATAAATGCAAAATACAGAATTTAATGTAATAAAAAACAATATCCCCCATTTTCGGATTCAAGCACCGGCGTTGCGATTTGAAAGATTTTCCAAGATTTATTTAAGCACATAAGTCTTTTTCTGTGGCCCAATTCTCTTTAGCGTAAAGCTCTTCCAGATTGTTGGCAGCACCGATATAATGCCAGCAACAATTCGAGCGCATTATCATCTTCTGAAATATTCAGATGCAATCCCATTCCATATTCGTTTGGATTTACATCATATGCGGGTGAAAAGTACATCCCATATCTTGATAAGAGCATGGTTAAAATGAATCCTTCTTTTTGCAGTGGGTGCATTAATTGTAGGTGGTATTTTGGTCGCTTTGGATACCATTTAGACGAGGTATACTAATTTGTTTTTTTAATAATATTTCAATCTCATGTTGCAGTAAAAAATTGCGATGCGTTTCTTTGGTAATAATCTTATGGCCTTTGAAAGGGTCTTTATTCAACCAGTCATTCGCCACACAAATCCTTATTACTTTCTTAAGCTTTTTAATATTCACCATGGCTGAATTGTGTTTCAGCTTTTGTACGGTTTTCAAATAAAATTCGTAATCTGTAATAAATTTATGGTTGACGTCGGTTAGGTATACATCAGTTTTATTAATTTTCCATTTTAAAAACGACTGAAGTGATTTTAAAACTGATTTGAATTTTTTGCAAGTGCCGTAAGCGTACTCCATACCCACCAGCTTTTTAAATTGCTCGTTGTGTTGTTTAAATACCTTAACAAGCGAATAGCTGTTGTTATCCATTCCAGAATAGAGTTGGGCTTTAATCTGGCTCGCATTAAACGGTATTTTACTAATTGCAAACGACCTTTGTGCTTCATGAATATCACATTGAATAACATCTAAGTTGCCGTTCAAAATTTTAATTTCTTCTCTATTGCCAGATATACGTCCTGACGCCTGTGTCCACTTCATGTTAGAGGGGCACATTTGTTTAGTACTCCACTCCGCCTGGTTACCATTGGCTGTAACCCTTACGTAAATCGGTAATAATTTATCATTCCTTTTTTTCCCTTTTTTTAAGAAAATAATACCTTGAAACTTTGTCTCATAAAATTCGATTTTATGGTGATAAAATTACCATTAACGTCCACGATAAATTGGCATGTTTAAATTCTGAATCTCTTGCCAGTAAGGGCTTTCAGAAAAAATCGTGCGGGCAAAGCAGATATTGGATTTGCCCGCACGATTTAGCCACTAAAGTTTGAAGTATTTTGACATTTTTTGACAATGAGCCAAAAAGAAAAAGCCCCGCAAATTCAGTATTTGCAGGGCTTTTGAGCGAATTGAGGTATCATGACTAACCTTTCCAGTGATCCCGCTGGGAGAACCAATATTCTTCCAACAAATTAACCGGCAATTATTTAGGTATTATAATAAATTAAACCCGCTCGAATTACGCACTGCAAAAATTTTCAACGATCTATTTTATGATATAACCAAAGGTACAGTAAAACAAAAATTAATTTTATTTACACGAAGTCAAATTTTGTTTTAAGTAACATAATTTTTAAATGATGATGTACCCCAATTCTACACTAG
Organism: Chitinophagales bacterium; assembly: GCA_038208485.1. Classification (GTDB taxonomy): domain Bacteria; phylum Bacteroidota; class Bacteroidia; order Chitinophagales; family Chitinophagaceae; genus Ferruginibacter. The sequence goes on along the minus strand of JBBQYS010000113.1, from coordinate 3,090 downwards.
TTTAATCATTGGCTAACAGTATTCTAATTTCTTGCACTTACTCTCGATATATTGGCTTGTATCCTTACTTGTAATTTTGTTCAATCCCTCCCAAACTAACTCGCAACTTTCAAAAAACTTATAAAATATTAATTTCAGCAAATGGTCGGGTGTTTTTATGCATTTAGTCAATTGACTAAGGTCAAATAACCCCATGGGTATTCAAAGTAATTTTGACTTTATATCTAAGAAATGATTATTCAGATAATAGGATGGTCTATTAAAAACGACAAATTGGCCAAGTTAGAGATCAGATTTCATTAAACTCAAAAAGATTATCGGGAAAACATTCCGTTTGGCAGCCCGCACAGGTACGGAGATAGATTTAAATCATCAAAACAGGACTAAAAAAATAATGAAAAAACTACTGATTGTATTATTCTACGTGAGCACTTTTATAAATGGCAGCGCACAGCAAGCCACATTACCCGAATTTGACAATAAGCCCGCTTATAAAAATTCCAAGACAAACCAGTTGATAGATTTGGAGAAAGCTTCATACAATACCATGGCAAAGGCAAGTGGATTATTTAAGGCAGAGGGCGGTTTTTTTCTGCCCGGCACATCCTCATCTATCAAAATTGCAAAACAGGAAAAGGTGCAGTTCCTTGTAAAAGTAGCACAGGGTACAGACCCTACATCTATTTTTGATCTGGCAAAGTTTGAAATACGGAAAGACAACAGGGTTTACATTACTACAAAGGCCAAAGCTACAAGCACTACCACTTCTACCCGAAAGATAATTTACGAGGTTAAGAAAATAAAGGATGGCTATTATCAACTTATAACCAACAACCTTGAGAAAGGAGAGTACTTTTTTGGAGCGAACGATTTTATGTATGCCTTTTCAATCGAATAATTTTTTCACACAAAATGGTTTGGGGATCGGTCGCAACCTTCGTTATTTTTTTTCGAAATCAAATGAGCTAACTCCAATAGATAACATACATCACAAAAAAAAGACTCCTGCAAACGAACCTGATTTTATCCACAAAACAGCACAAAGGTAGAGGAGCGAGGTAAAGTTGTCCCACGCTACTGCTTCTACAACACAGTACCTAGCAAATGAAGCGCTGACTTTGAACTGATTGTTTTCAAGAGAAGATGAAATCAATTAAAAACGTACAATATGAAAAAAATGAAAATTTTTGTTTGCTTGTTTTCAGTATTATCAATCCTGGGTACATCGTGTAGTAAGGATAGCGATAACAAGAATACATCAAGGGTACTTAAATATGAGGTAACAGGCAATTTCGGAGGAAGTTTAATTGCATCTTACACTACTGCATCTGGTGGCACCAGCAACGAGACAATGCCTGGCCTACCATGGAGTAAAGAGGTTACTTATGCTTCAAATGTAACTGCAGCTATCATAGCAATCACAGGTAATGGAGGGACGGTTGGGCAGCAGGTAACAGTGATCGTAAAAAAAGGAGGATCTCAAATTTCTTCTACAGTTTTTACTGCCGACAATGCAGGAAGTTTTAGCAAGACAGCTCCGCAGGTGATTTTCTGATAAAATAAATTAGGCATAGCGTTACAACACTTTCTCTACAGTGCTTCTAAAATCATAAACAAAAAAATAGGAGAAGCATCAGCAACAATAGAGGGTTAGTGTACTTAGATGAAAAACCGGGCCCCCTTTTTTAAGGGGGCTTCTAAAAGCAAATATCGTTCTCAAGCACCATGACATCTTGATGAGTTATAAAAAAAATTAGATCGAACCATGAAAAATAAACGACAAATCATTAGACTTCAATGCATATTACTACTAATGCTGTTATTCGCTGTCAGCTCCACATATTCGCAGCCAGTTTTTTTTGTTGACGCCGCAAGAGCAGACAATACGGGTGCCGGTACCTCCTGGGCAACTGCAAAAAAAGATTTACAAAATGCCATCATCCTCGCCACAAGTGGTGCCCAAATTTGGGTAAAAACAGGTACCTACTTGACTACACACGATCCTTTTGCTAACCCATCCCCTGCAAATAACCGTGATAAAACTTTCACTATGAAACAAGGTGTAAAAATCTATGGTGGATTTGCGGGTACAGAAAACTTATTGATTCAAAGAAACTGGCAATCCAATATCACAACCCTTAGCGGTGACCTTGGTACTGTAAACTCACCTGCCGACAACGCCTACCATGTAGTACTAGCTGTAAATGTGGGCGCCTCCGATTTAGACGGCTTTACTATTACGAAAGGCTATGCTGTTTCACCCCAATCCTCCATTACCGTAAATGGTAGAATAGTTGAAAGGCATAACGGCGGAGGCATTTACAACACAAACTCTGCAGCTAACTTTTATAATTGCACCATAAAAGGAAACAGTGCAGATTGTTCTGATGGCAACGATGATGCTTTGGGAGCTGGCGTGCACAGTAACAATTGTTCCTCAATCTTTAATAATTGCCTCATTGATGGCAATTCATTTCTTGCAGGAGGATCTAGTTTTGGCGTTTTTGGCGCAGGTATGTATCTATTTTCCATTTCGGGAGTGAGCACTATTACTAACTGTGCATTTGTAAATAATACCAGTGGCAGCGGTTTTTTTGATGGCTCAAAAGGCGGAGGGCTTTTCTTTAATGCAGGTTTAAACAATATAACAAATACGGTTTTTTATAATAATACCGCACAAAACGGAGCAGCTATAGGTTGTGGTGGTGGTGGCTCGTCGCAGTCGGTTTTTACCAACTGCAACTTTGTAAATAACACATCTTCCTTTGCAGGAACGGCATACAGCGGATTCTCAAAAAGTACTTTTCGTAATTGTATTTTTTGGAACAACGCCCCCACCGTATCTCCAATAGCAGGGCGAAATGAAATTCTGAGCCAGGAAACCAATGCTGCCAACCAGCCTACTTTTACGAATTGTATTGTAAGAGATGCAAGTGGCAGCCCTTTATCTGTGGTAAATACCATTATGAGCAATACCCTTAATGGGAATCCTCTTTTTGTAAATATTGCAGATGGAGATGGGGCTGACAATGTTTGGGGTACTAGCGACGACGGGCTGCGATTACAGTGCGGCTCACCTGCTGTAAATGC
>JBBQYS010000112.1:0-10553 GCA_038208485.1 Chitinophagales bacterium | reverse complement strand
CTGAAAGTACTTAGTACTTAGACATTGTATGGGCTTTTGTAGACAAGAATATAATCAGCATATTATTGGAATCAGAGAATTTGGGGGCATCGGCAGCCGGATCGGAGTAAGTATCCTTTTTTCTTAGGAGAGGAGTAGAGCAGCAGCGCAGTCTTCCTCTTTTACCATGCAACTGATATAAACTATAGGAGGAACATTCAACGCCTTCAGGGTTGTAGGCCACAATAATTTCATTCTTCGGGTTGCACCCGAAGTTATAAACATTCAACCCCTTCAGGGTTGTAAAACTTAATGCATTATGATGAGGTTTCCATCTGAGTAATAAACGTTCTAAGGATTCGAAAAACGTTCTAAAGATTCGGAGTTGTGGAAATTGGTATTAAAATCTACATGCAGGTAGCAAACGGAACAAATCAACCAATCTTCAAATCAGCTAATCAGCTAATCAACCAATCAAATAATCTTCAAATCAACCAATCTCCAGATTGGCAAATCTTCTAATTGAAAAATCACCTCATCTTCAAATCAACAAATCAACAAATCAACAAATCTTCAAATCAACCAATCTTCAAATCAGCTAATCAACTAATCAGCTAATCAGCTAATCAACCAATCAACCAATCATCTCTTCTCTCTAAAAAAAACCTGCATCAAAACCTTTGCCTCATCCGCCAACAATCCACCTTCAACAATTGTTTTAGGATGAAAGGGATTATTTTCTCCGGCGACCCGGCGGTAACTGTTTTTATCATCGTAAGCACCAAAAATAACCTTGCCTATTTTGCTCCAGTATAATGCACCGCTGCACATCAGGCATGGCTCTACGGTAACATAGAGTGTGGCAGTGGGTAAATATTTAGAGCCTAAATGGGCAAAAGCTGTAGTAAGTGCAAGTATCTCTGCATGGGCAGTGCTGTCATTCAGTTGCTCTGTTTGGTTATGTGCTTTGGCAATGATGGTATCATTCATTACTATGATAGCACCGATGGGAACTTCCCCGGCATCGTAGGCATACTGTGCCTGTTGCAGGGCAAGTTTCATGTAGTTTTCTGCAGTCATCCGGCAAAGGGTTTTAGGAGATTGCTAAAATCTCAATTAGATTTACAAACGTTTCTGTCAGTACCAACAAAAATAATACAAATGGAATTTGATGATCAATTAAAAGAACTCAGGGAGAATTTTAAAGCCGGTGGTTTGAAAACTTATGAGCAAAGAAAAAAATTGCTAAAGGCATTTTTGGCTTCGCTCCAGGCGCATGAAGAAGCTATTTATACAGCCCTGGAAACTGACCTGAAGAAAAGCCCTGAAGAAACGTGGCTCACAGAAAATGGCTTTGTGCAAACAGAACTAAAGCTTACGATTAAGCAATTAAAAAAATGGATGAAGCCAGAAAAAGTTTGCACCAATTTGATTAATCTACCCGGTAGCAGCCGTATTTATCATGAGCCTAAAGGTGTGGTACTCATCATCAGCCCCTGGAATTATCCGCTCAATTTATTGTTTACACCATTTATCGGCGCTATTGCAGCGGGCAATACTGTGGTACTAAAACCATCAGAATATACGCCGGCTATCTCGGCGGTGATGAAGAAAATCATCTCAGAATCTTTTGCAAAAAATGAAGTATTGTATGTGGAAGGAGAAGGTGCTGAAGTTATTCCTGCCCTGATGAAAAACTTTCGGTTTGATCATATTTTTTACACAGGCAGCACAGCCGTTGGTAAGAAAATATATGAAGCTGCTGCAAAACAATTGATACCTGTCACATTAGAACTCGGCGGCAAGAGTCCTTGTGTGGTAGAAAAAGATGCTGACCTGGATGTGGCGGCAAAAAGAATTGTATTTGCCAAATTCACCAATTCCGGACAGACCTGTGTGGCACCCGATTATATACTCGTACATAATGATGTGCACCGCCAGCTTACAGATGCATTGCAGAAATATATCAAAGCGTTTTTCCTGCAGCCTGAAGCAAATGGCTATGACTATGGTAAAATCATCAACAAAGAACAATTTGACAGGCTGGTTGGTTATCTTGGTGATGGAACCATCATTTTTGGTGGGATGTACGACAAAGAAAAAATGCAGATACAACCTACCATAATAGAAGACCTTAGCCTGGAAGACAGCATCATGCAGGAAGAGATTTTTGGACCGATACTCCCCGTCCTAAGTTTTACCAATACCAACGGAGCCATTAATATCATCAACAGAAATCCCGACCCTTTGGCGTTTTACATATTTACTAAAGATGATGAAAATGCAGACCTCTGGATCAATGCAGTGCCTTCCGGCGGGGCTTGCGTAAACAATGCAAGTGTGCATTTAATTAATCCAAAACTACCTTTTGGCGGAAGGGGCAATAGCGGTATAGGCAGTTATCATGGCCGTAAAAGTTTTACTACGTTCTCGCATCAGAAATCAGTCCTGAAATCTTCAACATGGTTTGATCCTAAATTAAAATATCCACCCTATAAAGGAAAACTAAGCATGTTTAAAAAAGTAACCGGGTAATGACAGGCAGACAAAAATTCAAGAAGTTGATCTACCCGGCAGGTTTGTTCATAAGCAGGCTGACAGGCAAGTACAGCAAGGTCTATAAGGCTGAGGCAAAAGCACTGGTTCCTTTTCCGGCAGAAAAAATAATACTGAATTCCGGAAAGAAATTAGATTCACTTCTCATTCAGCATAAAAAGCTACTGATCGTAAATACTGCCAGCGATTGCGGATTTACTGCCCAGTATGCAGCGCTGGAAGAACTTCAGCAAAAGTATGCAGGCAAACTTTTGGTGATCGGGTTTCCGGCAAATGATTTTAAACAGCAGGAAAAAGAAAATGACGAAGTAATAGAAGCATTTTGCAGCGTCAACTTTGGCGTGAGTTTTCCACTTTCAAAGAAATCAGTTGTGGTAAAGTCTGCAGACCAGAATGATATATTCCATTGGCTTACACATAGTAAAGACAATGGCTGGAACAACGCCAACCCTTCCTGGAATTTTACTAAATACCTGTTGGATGAGAACCAAAACCTGATCGGTATTTTTGAAGCCGGCATGAGTCCATTGGATTCAAAGCTGACAGCGCTTATTTAAAGTACTAAGGCTTTTTAATTATTGCGCTACCAAAATAACCGTGTAATACTTTTGGTAAATGAATGCCATCTGCCTGTTGGTTATTTTCCAGCAAAGCTGCAACTATCCTTGGCAGTGCAAGAGAAGAACCATTTAATGAATGTAGTAGTTCGGATTTGCCTTCCACATTTTTATATCGGATCTTCATTCTGTTGGATTGAAAACTTTCAAAATTGCTGACAGAACTTACTTCGAGCCATTTTTTCTGTGCTGCGGAATACACTTCAAAATCGTAGGTAAGCGCTGAGGTAAAACTCATATCTCCACCACAAAGTTTTAGAATTCTATAAGGCAACTCCAGGAATTGTAGCAGGCGCTCCACATGATGCACCATCAGTTCCAGCGTTTCATAGCTTCTCTCTGGTTTCACCAGTTGCACTACTTCTACTTTATCAAACTGGTGCAGTCGGTTCAGGCCCCGCACGTCGCTGCCAAAGCTTCCTGCTTCTCTTCTGAAACATGGCGTATAAGCCGTCATCTTCACCGGTAAGAATTCTTCTTTTACTATCTGGTTGTTGTAAATATTGGTCAGGGGAACTTCTGCAGTTGGTATCAGGTAAAGTTCATCTGCAGTAATGTGGTACATCTGCCCTTCTTTGTCAGGCAGGTTTCCTGTACCATAGGCAGAATTTTTATTCACCATCAGCGGTGGCAGGTATTCCGTGTATCCCGCTTCGGTATTGTAGTCAAGAAAATATTGAATGAGTGAACGCTGTAGCTTTGCTCCTTTGCCTTTGTAAATAGGAAAACCGCTGCCCGTAATATTTGCGCCAGTCTCAAAATCTATCAGGTCATATTCTTTTATAATATCCCAATGAGGAACGGCATCATCGCCCAGCTCCGGGAAAATCCCACCTTCTCTTACAGTAATATTTTCTGCAGGCGTTTTTCCTACAGGTACAGATTCATGCGGCAGGTTAGGTAAACTCAGCAGTTTTTGTAGAAAATCTGCTTCCAGTTCCTGCAGTTTTTCTTTTTGCCGGGCCATCTCTGTTTTCAGCGCAGCGACCTCAGTCTTTTTTGCTTCAGCTGCCACTTTATCTCCACCTGCCATCAGGCTTCCTATCAGTTTTGCAGCAGCATTTTGCTGAGACTGCAGGTTTTCGGTAGATGATTTAAGTACACGTATTTCATCGTCCTGTGCCAGCAATTCATCCACGAGGGCAGTGTTGCCAAAGTTTTTGATGGCCAATTTTTCTTTTACAAGGGCTGTTTGCTGACGGAGATAATTGATTTGTAACATATATAGTCGCTAAAAAAATTTAGTTAAGCTTTATGAACCGCAAATATAAATGGAAATGCTTTAAGCATTAGATTTGCGCCATGCAACACGTGGAGGAAGATTTACAGGTGCGCTGGTTGAAACTACGCATTAAATTAAAAGAAGTATTCGGTATAAAACCGGATATGAATGGTGTGCTGCTGCTCATTGGTGTGCAGGAACTCGGGCAGGGGCCACAAGAGTTTTCCAAGGAACAAAAGCAGGACCTGATGCATATTGCTGTTTGCACTTTACTGAGCGCAAGCGGTTATTTTCGCTCTGATGGCATAGATGACGAAGGCTGGCCTCATTTTTCCCAGTTGAAACCAATGCCGGACGGTGATACCATAGAGCAGGAAAATCTGCTGAAAGACCATGCCTTACTGTATTTTCAACAACAGGATTTTATTTAAAAGCAACTATTATTAATCCCTATTTTATCAAATTTATGAAGCGAATATTTTTACTCTTTTTAATTTCTTTTTCTTGCGCAGCTTTGTTTGCCCAAACTCCTGTAAAAACGAAACCAGCAGCTAAGCCTGTTCAAAAGACCACAGTTGCCAAACCCGTTTCGAAACCGGTTCAAAAAACGACAGCTACCAAACAAGTTGCCAAAACGGTGACTAAAGTTGCTCCTAAAGACAAATCTATAAGGCTGAAACTAACTACAGACAGTGGTGTTATTATTTTTAAGCTTTATGACAGCACCCCATTACACAGGGATAATTTTGTAAAACTGGTAACAGCCCATTTTTATGATAGCCTGTTGTTTCACCGTGTGATCCCGGAATTTATGGTGCAAGGTGGTGATCCTTCCAGCAAAAATGCAACACCAAGCGCCATGCTTGGTAGTGGTGGAGGCGATATGGAACGCATTCCGGCGGAGTTTGTACCTGCATATTTCCACAAAAAAGGAGCCCTGGCTGCAGCCCGTGATAACAATCCAGAAAAGAAAAGCAGTGCCGTACAATTTTATATTGTTGAGGGGAAAAAATACAGCAACGAAGAACTGAATATGATAGAGCAACAACAGGGTGCTAAATTTAGTGCTGAGCAAAGACTAGCATACACAACAGTTGGGGGTACACCTTTCCTGGATAAAAATTATACAGTTTTTGGCGAAACCCTCAGCGGATTTGGCGTTATTAATAAAATAGCCAATGCCCCGAGAGATGGTATGAATCGCCCTTTGGGGGACATAAAGATGAAGATAGAGATCATAAAATAAGTAGAAGGGCAGAAAGGGTTATTTATAGTAAACAAGACAAGGGAAGAAAAGCTTTTTTTGTAGTAAATAACCTTAATTTGCATTCATTATATTTTTCAATTAATTAATAAAAACAGACCCATGAATTTTCCGGAGGGATTAAAATATACAAAAGACCACGAGTGGGTAAAACTTGAAGGCAACATTGCAACAATTGGTATAACAGAATTTGCACAGCATGAACTTGGCGATATTGTTTATGTAGACATTAGCAGCAAAGGAAAAAAACTGGTGGCTGAAGAAGTTTTTGGTACAGTAGAGGCAGTAAAAACAGTAAGTGATTTATTTGTACCTGTAAGTGGAACTATCACAGAAGTAAATCCAGCACTGGAAGCTAATCCGGAGCTGGTAAACAGCGACCCATACGGAGAAGGCTGGATGGTGAAGATGGAAGTAGAATCTGCTGAAGATGTAGTTGCACTAATGGAAGCAGGTGCATATAGTGCCCTGGTAAACTAGATGAGCATTATTCTTATTATTTAATGAAAGGGAAATTGAAACAATACCTACCTGGTATTACAGTATTTTTGTTCTGCAATATACTTTTTTTTACCCCCGGTAATGATCTCCCAAAAGTTGGTGACTGGTTCGGAGAATTTAGCTTTGATAAGGTAATTCACACCTGTTTTTTTGCATTGATGAATTTTCTCTTTATCTTTCCGGTATTAAAAGGTTCTTTTCTTCAGAAACGCAGTATAATCTTGTACATCACCCTGGCATTTTGTTTATGGGGCGTTGCAGTAGAATTCATCCAGCAAAATTTTATTCCCGGGCGTAGTTTCAGTGTAGTAGATATGATTGCAGACGCAGCCGGTGCCCTGATTGCTTATGTTTTTGTGCTTTTATTTTTTAGAAGACATTTGGCAAGGCCCGGAACATCAGAATTGTAAAAATTCAAAGAATTACATCCCAAAAAAAATTTTATTACAAATTATTAAACCATCACATTTTTCTTTTTATAAAAAATCAGCTTCGCTTTTTTTTTACCTCAAGCCAGCATATATGACAGATACCCAGAATATGGAATACAATACCACAAGAAACCACCTTATCATAAAAGAATATGGCAGACACATTCAGCGTATGATTGAATACCTGCTTACCATAGAAGATAGAGAAAAGCGGCAGAGAAATGCAGATATTGTGATAGAACTTATGGGCATCCTAAACCCTCACCTGAAAAATGTGGAGGATTTCCGTCATAAACTTTGGGATCATTTGTTCCTGATCAGTGATTTTAAATTGGACGTAGATAGTCCATACCCAATACCTACCAGGGAAATATTACAGGCAAAGCCTAAACCGCTGCCTTATCCGAACAATTCTCCCAAGTATAATCACCTGGGTAAACATATTGAACGTGTGATTCAAAAAGCTTTGGTGGAAGAAAATCCTGAGAAAAAACAAGCATTCGCCAACTCTATAGCTTACTATATGAAGCTTACCTATAGCAACTGGCATAATGAACTCATTCACGATGACAATATTCAGAATGAACTTTCATCTATTACAAAAGGAGAATTAGAATTTAATAACCGTCCTTTTGTAAAACACAGAACTGATACCCGTGGTGATGACTTTACCCCAACCAGCCGCAGTAACAACAACCGTAAAAACTTCTCTGGCGGTAGCAACAGCAACAACCGCAACAACAATAATAACAACCGCAACAACAACAATAGCAACAACAGAAACAGCGGAAACAGCGGTAACAGCGGAAGCAACAACCGTTTTGGCAGAACCAACAAGAAAAGGTTCTAATCTTCCCTTTTATGGTTGAGCATTGTTTAGTATGGTTGAGCATTGTTTAGCATTTAGAAAGTCTGTACTGTCTATCTGGTATTTTTTGCTTTTTACTTCTCACTACATACTTGTAAAAAGTTTTCTGCTTTGGGTTTTATCTCATGGCAGAACCTATTATTTTACAGTAATTCAGTTATCTTTTCACTTTAAGACATCCTGGTATTTTCAATTTTTTATAGATGAGCATTTTCAAAGTAGAAGGCGGCAAACAACTGAAAGGAGAGATCACTCCGCAGGGTGCTAAGAATGAAGCATTGCAGATAATAAGTGCGGTCTTGCTTACTGCGGAAGAAGTTGTGATCCACAATATCCCTGATATTATAGACGTAAACCTGCTGATAGAATTACTAGGCGAAATGAATGTAAAAATAGACAGGCGGGATGCACACACCTGTAGTTTTACGGCTGATGATGTAAATGTCGAGTATCTACAAAGCAAAGATTACCAGAAAAAAAGTGGCCGGCTTCGTGGGGCTGTAATGATGGCGGGGCCTTTACTGGCCAGGTTTTCCAAAGCATACTTACCAAAACCCGGTGGCGATAAAATTGGCCGCCGCAGGTTAGATACCCATATCATCGGTTTTCAGAAACTGGGTGCAACTTTTAATTATAATGAACATACAGGTTTCTTTAAACTGGAAGCTGAAAAATTAAAAGGAAATTTTATTCTGCTGGATGAACCCAGCGTTACAGGTACCGCAAACGTTTTAATGGCCGCTGTGTTGGCAGAAGGAACAACAACTTTATACAATGCAGCCTGTGAGCCATACCTGCAGCAGCTTTGCCATATGCTGGTGAGAATGGGTGCAAAAATAGAAGGCATTGGCAGCAATATGCTTTTGGTGCACGGAGTAGAAAAGCTGAACGGCACCGAACATACTATGCTTCCTGACATGATCGAAGTTGGTAGTTTTATAGGTCTTGCTGCTATGACCAATGGAGATGTCATTATTAAAAATGCAGGTATAAAGCATCTTGGTGTGATCCCTGAGAAGTTTAAACAGCTAGGTATCAATATGCAGTTTGAGGGAGATGACATACATGTACTTCCACAAGAAGTTTATGAGATCACCAAATATATGGATGGAGGGATTTTAAGTGTGTATGATCACCCATGGCCTGGCTTTACTCCTGACCTGTTGAGTATCTTTCTTGTAACTGCCATACAGGCAAAGGGAAGTGTACTTATTCACCAGAAAATGTTTGAAAGCAGGCTTTTCTTTGTAGATAATCTAATAGAAATGGGCGCCCAGGTTATTCTTTGCGATCCACATCGTGCCGTAGTAGTAGGGCTGGAGAGAAAAAGAAGCCTTCGGGGCATTACTATGAGCAGCCCGGATATCAGGGCCGGAGTAGCACTATTAATCGCAGCACTCAGCGCAGAAGGCACAAGTATCATTCAAAACATTGACCAGATAGATCGTGGGTATCAGAATATCGATGCAAGATTGCAGGCTTTGGGAGCGCAAATTTCACGAGGAGAGTAAGTGAAAAGTGAAAAGTTTTTCAAAGCGGAACTTTAAGTGAAAATCGAAGATCCCGCAAGGCGGGAGAGAAAACTATAAGTGAAAAGTTTTTCAGACGGAGCTTTGAGTGAAAAGTGAAAAACTAAAAGTGAAAAGTTTTTCAGAGCGGAGGAAGTCAGTGAAAATCACAGATCCCGCAAGGCGGGAGAGAAAAACTAAAAGTGAAAAGTACTTCAAAGCGGAGCTTTGAGTGAAAATCGAAGATCCCGCAAGGCGGGAGTGAAAAACTAAAAATGAAAAATTCTTCAAACGGAGCTTTGAGTGATAAGTGAAAAACTAAAAGTGAAAAGTTTTTCAGAGCGGAGAAAGTCAGTGAAAATCACAGATCCCGCAAGGCGGGAATGAAAAACTAAGAGTGAAAAGTTCTTCGATGTGATTGCAGGATTTTCACCCAGGCGGTGTTTCAGGTTTGCTATTTATTTACTTCTGAGAAAATAAAAGTTTGCCGTATGCTGCCTTTGAAATTGGTTCCTGTTTTATCAATGTTCTTCTACTAACATTCTTGTTAACTGTTTTTTTTTCTTTTCTTTGCACATGGCTACTCATTATAGCAAGATCCTGATCATTACGGCGCCATCCGGTGCTGGTAAAACTTCTATCACTCATTATTTGATGCAGCAATTTGAAGAATTGGCTTTTTCAATTTCTGCGGCTACCCGATCTCCCCGTGCCAACGAAAAAGATGGGGAGGATTATTATTTTATCAGTGAAGAAGATTTCAAAGAAAAAATAACGCATAAAGAATTTGCAGAATGGGAAATGGTGTATGAAGGAAAATACTACGGCACCCTAAAGACCGAGCTGGAAAGAATATGGGCTATGGGCAAAGTTCCGGTACTGGACATTGATGTAAAAGGTGCTATTCATGTGCAGGATCAATATCCTATTAATACACTAAGTATATTTATAGAACCACCTTCTATAGAAGAGTTACAGAAAAGGTTGCTCACCCGTGGAACAGAAACAGATGATAGCCTGGTGGCCAGGATTAGTAAATCAGCTTATGAGATATCATTCAAAGCACATTTTGACAAAGTAATAGTAAATGATAACCTGGCTAATGCCTGTGCAAGGGTACATGAGATGGTAGAACAATTTCTTGCACTTAGCACAGAAATTGCTGAGTAATTAATTCAACTGGTAATTGTATTTTTATATCATGGATATCACCTCTCTAATAGCTATCATTGTTTCCTTATTACTTATCGGATTTTTTGCCGGTATAGAAGCATCATTTCTTTCTGCGAATAAACTTTCTATAGAACTTAATAAAAAACAGGGAACGTATAGTGGCACGTTTTGGGGAAAAAAAGCTGGAGATCCTACCCGTTTCATTAGTGCATTTTTGTTGGCTTTCAATATTGTCCTCGTAGTTTATGGAATACTCGTAGGAGAAATGCTGTATCCCATCTGGAAATGGATGAGTAGTAAGCTCACAAATCTTTCTGAAGATAACCTCAGTTACATTAAACTTTTTACCGAAATAATCATTGCCAGTTTTCTTCTCCTCAATACCGAATTTTTTTTCCGGGCTTTATTTCGTTCAAGAAACAGCAGTGTATTAT
>JBBQYS010000111.1:0-10582 GCA_038208485.1 Chitinophagales bacterium | reverse complement strand
TTGTTCCTTTGGCTACATTTACTGCACTATCTCCAAAACCGGCATCCACATATTTTGTGTTATTTATAAAATGACCATAGATGCGGTCGCTTATTTCTTTAAATACCATTCCGGATACATCAGCACCATAAATCAGTTTAGATTCCCGGCTGTTTTGTATTACTACCGCCATAGAGTACATTGGTTTTTCTGATGGAAAAAACCCCATGAAGGAAGCCTGGTAAATTTTATTTCCCTTGTTATATCCTTTATTTCCAAGGGCAGTAACTGCAGTACCTGTTTTGCCAGAAATAGAATAGGTTGGATCATATAAAATTCTGTGACCAGTTCCGTGTGCACTATCCACTACAGCCCGCAGACATTCTTTTGCCTGGCGAATGGTTTCTTTGCTTACAATGGCCTCTTCCAAAACCTCAGGTTCAAAAGTTTCAACCGGAACACCATACGCCTGTATAGAATTCACCAGGTAAGGCCTCATCATTTTTCCATCATTTGCTACGGCATTGTATAGCATTAGCATATGTAAAGGAGTCACCATTTCTTCGTATCCATGCGCCATAAAAGGAATCGTGGTTTTGCTCCAACTCCTGTTTTTTTCTTTTGTTTTGATATATGGCTTTCCGGAAGATGCAACGATATCCACACCAGTCATCTGGTCAAGCCTGAACTTGTGCAGGTGATCCGTAAATTGTTTTGGATTATTTTGATAATACTGTGTGGCGAGTTTTGCAAAAGCCACATTGCTACTCTGCAGAAAGGCATTTCTTACAGTGATCTTATGCGTACCCAAATGCGAATCTTTTATCCGAAGACCAGAGAAATAAGCAACCCCACCATCACAGTCTACAATGCTTTCGTTTGTAACAAAGCCATCTTCCAAAAGACTGAGCAATGTCGCAAGTTTAAAAATAGATCCAGGCTCTGTTGCTTTTCCTATACCATAATTCAGGTCTTCTATATAAGTGCCATCTTCCTGTTTTCCAAGATTAGCAATCGCTTTTATTTTTCCTGTTGCAGTCTCCATTATGATCACAGTACCATGTAATGAATTGTTTCCCTGCACCATATTCATCAAAGCATTTTGTGCTATATCCTGCATGTATGTATCCAGTGTGGTTACTATGTCTTTGCCATTTATAGGGTCAAGCTCTCCGCCTTCTACCGGTATATAAGCTCCGGCTGCATAGCGCATTACTTTCTGCCCGCTGGTTCCCCTGAGCAAACTATCATAAGTAAGCTCCAGCCCCACATTTTGTTTTGAATTAGCCCTGGAAATACCAATTGTTCTGTTGGCCAGCAATACATAAGGATTGATCCTTTTATCCAATGCATCTACAATAAACCCACTTTTATTTCTCCCTTGTCTTACCAGCGGAAACTCACGCAGGGCCTGGTATTCTGTAAAGTTTATTTTCTTTTTTAAAGGATAATATCTTTCCTTATTCTTGTAAGCCAGCTGCATTTCCTTTTTATATTCTGCAGTAGATTTATCATGAAAAAGGTTAGCCAGTGACAGACTTAATGAATCAAGGTTTTCTTTGAAGCGTCTTCCGTTTTTTTCCCGAAGGCCATCAGCGCCAAAATCAACGTAAATATTAAAAACCGGGATAGAAGTACTGAGCATATTCCCATCCTCACTGTAGATGGTTCCCCTGTCTGGTTCAATTGGTTTGTACACTATATGTAAACTATCGCTCAGCCCCCGCCAGAATTCACCCTGGGCTCTTTGTATAAATACTACGCGGCCAAGCACAAAGACACCAAGCACAACTATACCTATAAAACTCAGGTATACACGCCATAATATGTCTTTTTTTATTTCCATTTTTTATTTGCCTTTTTTACTCATTTACATGAATGACTACCGGCGGTATTTTCGGCTCTTCAAGGCCGAGTGGTGCTACAACTTTTACAAGCTCACTTGCTTTGCTCCGGAATATCACATCACTTTTCAGTGTTTTATATTCATATTCCAGTTCCTTAATATTTTTCTCACTTTTAGAAATTTCCCTGATCAGTTTATCTGCATGATGCCCGTTGTATATGTACAATACTGCGAGCACAGCCAGGAAGAGAAAAAAAGGAATATTGGACACAACCCATTTGGAACCGATCATTCGCTTCCATTCCCGCCGTGACGGTTTTTTCTTTTTTTCTATACCTGTTTTTTCTTCTGCCATTTTTATTTCTTTTGTGCCACCCTTAGTTTGGCACTCCTGCTTCGTGGATTTTTATTAGTCTCCTGCGGTGTGGCAACGATTGGTTTTTTTGTGATGATTGCCAATGGAAGTTCTTTTCTTGTACCATAGATATCATCTACTTCTTCTTCCCCATGTTTTCCGTTTTTAAAAAAGTTTTTCACCATCCTGTCTTCTATAGAATGAAAGGTGATGACTGCCAGTCTTCCACCCGGTACCAGGGAAGCCACTGATTGCTCCAGCAGATCTGCCAGGGCATCCATTTCTTTATTTACCTCCATCCTCAGTGCCTGGAAAACCTGGGCAAAATATTTTTTCGGATTGCCTTTTACCAAATCGTACATCTCTTGTTTAAAAAGATTGATGCTGGTAAATGGCTGCACGATTCTTTTTTCTGCGATTGTATTAGCCAAAGTTTTCGCATTGGTCACTTCGCCATATTGCTCAAAGATTTTGTGCAGCTCCGGTGCAGGAGTATTGTTCAGCACATGGGCTGCTGTAACAGGTTCCCTCATGTCCATGCGCATATCCAATGCA
The DNA here is from genome assembly GCA_038208485.1 of Chitinophagales bacterium. Taxonomy (GTDB): domain Bacteria; phylum Bacteroidota; class Bacteroidia; order Chitinophagales; family Chitinophagaceae; genus Ferruginibacter. Next base: position 7,847 of record JBBQYS010000111.1, on the reverse strand, counting down.
GCATCAAACCTGGTGGAAAACCCTCTTCCTCCTTCATCAAACTGGTGACTGGAAACGCCCAGGTCTGCCAGTATTCCATCTACGCCCATTGCATCATGCAATTTTAAAAACCGCTGCAGGTGTCTGAAATTTTGTGGGATAAACAACAACCTTTTATCCCCCGGCAAATTTTTTCTTGCATCCTCATCCTGGTCAAAAGCAATGAGCTTTCCATCAGGACCAAGCCTGCTGAGGATTTCCCTGCTGTGTCCTCCGCCGCCATAAGTACAATCCACATACACACCATCCGGCCTGATCTGTAGCGCATCTATTGCTTCGTGGAGCATCACAGGAATATGATAAGCCTCTTCATTCCCCTCATGTTGATCGCCTGCTTTCATATCACTTTATTTACTCACCGGGTTGTTTGTTCATCACTTCATTAGCCAGGGAGCTGAATGCTTGTGGAGAATAACTATCAAAGAACTGCTGGTATTTATTAGTGTCCCAGATTTCTAGTTTATTTACTGCTGATACCAACACAATATTTTTGTCCAGGGAAGCATGTTGTACGAGATTTTTTGGAAGCAATAATCTTCCGGCAGAATCAAGTTCTACTTCCGTAGCACCATTCAAAAAATAGCGGCGAAATTCTCTTACTTTTGGATCGAAATCATTCAGGGCACTAATGGAATTAAAAATTGGTGTCCAGCTCTCAATAGGATAAAGTGTAAGGCAAGTTTCAAAACCCCGGTTTATGACAAAACGATTTGATTCCTCCTGCGGCAGTTGCTTTTTAAAGCCGGCCGGCAACAGAAACCGACCTTTGGAGTCGATCGTTGATTCATATTCGCCAAGGAATTGTGTCATTTTTAAGGGTGGTCAATTGTGTGAATAGTAAGTAACTGACACAAAATAACACTTTTTCCCACTTTTGAACACTTTTTAGACTAAAGATTTTTGTCCACATACCGTAAGGTTATGCCTACAGGGCATTTGAAGTGTAAAACAGCTAAATGACTGTGGATGAACTGGGGAAAGGCTGTGAATTAACTGTGGATAACCAAAATGCACACAGTTCTGCCGAATCATACAAGTATAAATTCAGTTAGAAAAAATAATTTATTTACGGGCAAGTGGTATAGAAACACAGAAACTGCTTCCTTTTCCTAATGTACTATCAGCTTTGATGGTCCCCTTATGCGCATTCACCATTTTTTTTACGTAGCTCAGACCAAGGCCAAAGCCTTTTACATTGTGCACATTTCCGGTATGGGCCCGGTAAAATTTTTCAAAAATTCTGCTTAGGGTGTCTTTGGTCATACCAATACCGTTGTCCTCAATTTTTATTTTGAGTATATGACCGGCATTCTGGGTGGTGAGTTTTATGTGAGGACTATCAGTGCTATATTTTAGGGCATTATCAAGCAGGTTATTAATGAGGTTGGTAAAATGAACATCATCAGCCATCACCATATCATCTGTTGCATTCAGGGCAACATCTATTGTTCCTTCTTTTTCCAGCAAAGGCAGAGAAATATTACTTAATGCTGCATTGATCAAAGTATGTGCAGAAAGTAATTTGGTATTTAACTGCACCTGCTGTTTGTCCAAAAGAGCAGCCTGGAGAATTGTCTCCACCTGCTTGTTCATGCGGATATTTTCTTCTTTGATGATACCAGTGAAATAATTGGTTTTTACTTTATCAGCCACCACTTTTTCATTTTTCAATGCATCTACGGCTAGAGAAATAGTAGCCAGTGGTGTTTTAAACTCATGCGTCATATTATTAATGAAATCGCTTTTGATCTCACTGAGTTTTTTCTGCTTGATGAGTGTGCGAATAGTAATAAAAAAAGCAGCAATAATAATGAGCGTAAATAAAATAGCACCGGCAATAAAAAGGCCCATTTCTTTTAGCACTATTGATTTTTGGCGGGGAACGATCACCACCAGCCATTCGTCTTTGGTCAGGTTTTCCAGGTTACTCCCGCTTGGACCTACAAGGTGTATAGCATGATTAATATTATTATTAGTGTCCTGGAAATATTGCTGAAAATTGTCTGTTTGTATCACATCACCGGTTAAGGAATTTTGTGTTACGGCAAATTCAAATGGGATTTTCTCTAGTCTTGCTTCATTAAAGTTTTTCTGTATGATATCCCTGATCTCTTCCTTGCTGTACCTGTTGATCACTGAATACTTATTGTATTCGAAAGGCATTTTTTCTCCGGGAAATAAAAGGTCATTTTTTTTGGGTTTTGGGAGAAAGTTAAGGTTCTCCATCATATACAAGCCGGCCTGCGCAGAAGCCGTAGTAATTTTTTCCTTGAGTTGCTCCAGTTTGAAATTATGGGCAGATTGCAACCATAAAAATTGAAAAAAAATCAACCCAAGCAAACTGAGCGTAATGAGGACAGTAATAATGGGGAAAATTTTTTTCATCGCTTCTATTAATATTTTTACTAGTATTTAGCTAAAACTGTAACTATTGAAATTGCTTATTTAAGTGTTGGTATGAACAAATTTGGTAAATACATACAAATCGGGGCCCTTTCATAAAAACTAAGCTGGTTCAATGATAGCCAAATATCAGGGTTTATTATTTTAATAGGTCACAAATATAAATTGATTTACATAAGCAGCACTTCATAGATTTTGCCATACTTACAATTAGAAGACTATTTATGATAACTTTTAGATTTACACCCCCGGTATTTTATTTTGTGTGATGACTTAAAACTTTTATTTTACAAACATGACTTCATTAAGCACAGGAACATTACTTATAGCGGAACCATTTTTAAAAGACCCTTCATTTATGCGTACGGTGGTATTACTCTGCCGGCACAATGATGCAGAAGGTACATTTGGTTTTACTGTAAACAGGTACCTGGAGAAAACTTTAAATGAATTATTGGAAGGAGTTGATCCATTTAAATATCCTGTTTACGATGGTGGCCCCGTGCAGAAAGACACGTTGCATTACCTGCATGAATACCCGGAATATTTTGAAGATTGTGAGAAGTTGGTAGAGGGTGTTTATTGGGGAGGAGATTTTGCAAAATTAAAAGAACTGATGTGGGCCGGTAAAATAGAAGAACAAAAAATAAAATTTATACTGGGATATAGCGGCTGGTCGGCTGGTCAGCTTGCTGAGGAGATGAAGGAAAAATCCTGGTTGACAGTAGAAGGTTCCCGGGAGCTTATCATGCATACTACCCCAAAAGACGTCTGGAAAAAAAGTCTGTATACCCTCGGGGGAGAATACAAGATGATGGCACATTTTCCTACTGACCCTACGCTGAATTAAATACTTACAAATTTATCTTTACCAAAAACTGCTCTTGGAATTCATTTATACTTTTTTTAAACTACCTGCACGGCTTGCCTTAAAAATTTATGCAAAGAAGTGGGTTGTAAATAAACCTGAAGCATTCTCCCATGAAGGCCCCTTGCTCCTTGCCTGCAACCATCCAAATTCTTTCCTGGATGCTATTTTACTCTCTGCACATTTTGATCTTCCAATACATTCTTTGGCGAGAGGAGATGCCTTTAAAAAAGGTTTCTCTGAGTGGTTCATCCGGGTAATGCACATGCTGCCTGTGTACCGCACCAGTGAAGGGGCGCACAACCTGGAGCAGAACTATGATACATTCGAATCCTGCAAAGAAGTATTCCGTAAAAACGGGGCTGTACTCATATTTAGTGAAGGGCTTTGTATCAATGAATGGCACCTGCGCAGCCTGAAAAAAGGAACTGCACGGCTGGCTGTCAGCGCCTGGGATGAAGGTATTCCTTTGAAAATTTTGCCTGTAGGAATCAACTACCATTCTTTTACATCTACAGAGAAAATCATTCACATAAATTTCGGAGAAGTGTTTACCGGAACCGGTACTGAACCCGATTCGAGTGAAGGAAAAAAACTTACTGCATTTAATAATCACCTGAAAAATGAGTTGCAAAAACTGGTGTATGAAATACCGGTAGGAGATGTAGCTGCAAACGTAAAAGTTTTTGGAAGGCATGAAAGCATCCTGAAGAAAATATTACTTTTTGTACCAGCCATGATCGGCTTCGCTTTTCATTATTTTTATTATAAAGCGCTCCAGAATTTTGTACACAAAAAAGCTGCTGGCACCGGGCATAAGGATAGTATTCTGCTTGGCTTATTATTTTTTTCTTACCCGGTTTTCCTGATCATCATCAGTATAATCGCAGGCATATTTCTGGGTTGGTGGTGGCTTGCAGTATGGGTAGCATTGCCTTTTACTGCCTGGAGCATGGTGCAGTGGAAAGATACCGGTGGCTATGCCAAAGTATAATTAAAAAAATAAATTTTAGTTGGAGTAAGTCGTACGGTTGCTGCACATCAGTCCGTATGCATCAATGCATTGTTCGCATTCTTTTGGCAGTTTTTTTCCTTCCCGGTGTGCATTCCTGAATTCTTTAAATCCTTTTTTTCTATAAATGTCGATAGGTTCTTCTTCATAGATATTTCCAAAAATCACTGGTGGATTAGATGTAGTTTCTCCCCAAAGTGTAAAAGGTGTAGTCACTGCAAGAAAATCGCAGGGAGCCACGTTTCCATTGGTATCTACAAAAAAAGTTTCTATAGCCTGGCACCCTTTTAGTGTTGGGCTGAGCTCCGGCATTCCTATGATCTGTTTGTTTTTCTTAGCCCGTCGAACTGCTTCATCAAAGAGTTCCTGCGCTTTTGCATTGCCGTTTTTGGTATACAATTCCAGTCCCTCGAGTTGCTTGGTGAAGGTGAGGATATTACTGACATAAATCCTTTTTACACCGAGTGAATGTACAAAATCAACATAGTTGGGCAGCTCATGAATATTATGGATATGTGCCACAAAAACCACGGCAACCTTATCTGCAAATGAAGTGGTTCTTAATAGTTTTATTGTGTCAATGATCGTATCAAAATTCACTTCAGTTTTAAAATCCTCCACCGTTTTTTTGGTGTAACCATCCAGCGAAATACTGATTTCCGGAACCGGGTATTTTTCTAATTGTTTAATTTTTTCCAGGGTCAGTTCCATGCTATTGGAAAGAAAAGGAAATTTCATTTTTGGATTGATCTCCAATACCAGGTCCATCATCTTAAACAGGTTCTTATTCAGAATGGCTTCAAACGTGGAGAAATAACAAACGCTGGCATTTTTCAGAAGATCCCGCATTCTTTCTGCCAGGAGAACAAACTCATGAAATTTCATGATCTTGATCACTCCGTCATCTATCGTGGTGCGGTAGTCATTTATAAAACAATGCTTACACTTCAGGTTGCAGGCGCTCACTGTTTGTATGCTGATAGCTTGCGGATAATCGAAGATCACTTTTTTTGCCCCCATCATAATCCTGGACATGAGTTCATGCCTTGGTATATGCCTGATCTTCTTTTGTAATATTTTGAGGGTATTTACCATTCGTGTTTTGCAAAAAAATGAATGCTGCGAAGTTACTGTTTAATGTTTAGCCATTTGCCTTAATGAAAAGCTAGTTTATAAGGGAATCACAAAAAAAGCCATTCAATAATGAACGGCTTTGTCAAAATTAGTTTTCATTAGTATTCAGATCTCGGTAGCTCCTTCTACAAGTACCGTAGTTTTATTGTTTAACACTTCCACAAAGCCACTTTCTATTGTGTAGCTGGAAGTATTTGTTTTACTTTTCAGGATCTTCAGTTTACCGTTCTTTAAAGCACTTACCAACGGGGCGTGCTTATCCAAAACTTCAAACAGACCATTTATGCCCGGCAGTTGTACTCCGTAGACATCGCCGGAGAAGAGTTTGCGTTCGGGGGTGAGAATTTCAAGCGTCATTTTTTTAAAGACTTTAGACCGTGAGACTACAGACCGTGAGACTATTAACGTCTCTTAGAATTCATCTCTAGGTATTTATTTTATTATAAAAACTTAATATCATTTTATATAGCTGCGCCGCCTCATCAGTAATATTATCCCGCTCTTCAAGACTAATGTAAGAAAAGCGAAATGCCAATTCTACCTGGGTTTGCATTTCGTTGCAGGAACCCATTGAGTATTCTAAGAAACTTTTTAACTGCCCTATGCTCCCTCTGCCACAACCTTCAGAAATGTTACTTGGGACCGAAACTGCACATCTGCGTAATTGAGAACTTAATCCGTACTTTTCCTCTGTTGGAAACTTTGCAACTATCTTATAGATTACTTCTGCAAGATCCATTGATCTTAACCAAATCTGAAGCTTTTTATAATTGTGTTCAATCATTAAAGATCAAATTTAGGAAGTAGTTTTCAAGTCTATAGTCTAAAAGTCTTCAGTCTAACGTCTCTCTACTAAACTGCCGCCGCCATCAACTTCTTCCCTTTCTCTATCGCTGCCTCAAGGTTTCCTACCAGGTTAAAGGCAGCTTCCGGGTACTCATCCACTTCTCCATCCATGATAGAATTAAAACCACGGATGGTATCTTCTATTGGTACTAGTACACCTTTCAGACCGGTAAATTGTTCTGCCACAAAGAACGGCTGGCTAAGGAAACGCTGCACTTTACGGGCACGGCTTACTACCAGTTTATCTTCGTCGCTCAATTCATCCAGACCAAGGATAGCAATGATATCCTGTAATTCTTTATAGCGTTGTAAAATTAATTTTACACGGTTTGCTGTATTGTAATGCTCTTCTCCCACGATCAACGGAGTAAGGATACGTGAGGTACTATCCAGTGGATCTACCGCAGGATAAATACCAAGATCGGCAATCTTACGACTCAATACCGTAGTGGCATCAAGGTGAGCAAAAGTAGTAGCCGGAGCCGGATCAGTCAAATCATCCGCAGGTACATATACCGCCTGTACGGAGGTAATTGAACCATTTTTGGTAGAAGTAATTCTTTCCTGCATCAATCCCATCTCGGTAGCAAGCGTAGGCTGATAACCCACCGCTGATGGCATACGACCAAGAAGGGCCGACACCTCAGAACCTGCCTGCGTGAAACGGAAGATATTATCTACGAAGAAAAGAATGTCTTTTCCCTGTCCTTCGCCTTCTCCGTCACGGAAATATTCCGCCAGGGTAAGACCACTAAGGGCAACACGGGCACGGGCTCCCGGTGGTTCGTTCATTTGTCCGAACACGAAAGTTGCTTTACTATCTTTCAGGCCTTCCATATCCACCGCATCAAGATCCCATCCGCCTTCTTCCATGCTATGTTTAAATTTCTCACCATAGTTCATGATACCTGCCTCTATCATCTCACGCATCAAATCATTTCCCTCACGTGTACGCTCTCCCACACCGGCAAATACCGAAACACCACTATATGCTTTCGCAATATTGTTGATCAATTCCTGGATCAATACTGTTTTTCCCACACCGGCACCACCAAACAATCCGATCTTACCACCTTTTGCATAAGGCTCAATAAGGTCAATTACTTTAATACCGGTAAATAATATTTCTGAAGCTGTGCTCAGGTTTTCGAATAATGGCGGCTTGGCGTGTATCGGGCGGCCATTTTCTTTGCTCACCTGTGGCAGACCATCGATAGCATCCCCGGTTACATTAAATAAACGTCCTTTAATGCCTTCACCTACCGGCATAGTGATTGGTTTTCCTGAATCTGTTACAACCATTCCACGTACAAGACCTTCGGTACTATCCATTGAGATGGTACGTACACTGTCTTCTCCAAGGTGTTGCTGTACTTCAAGTACCAGCGTATCACCGTTTTGTCTTTCAAGCGTAAGTGCGTTAAGGATTTCGGGCAGTTTACTGTCTTTGTCAAACTGTACGTCTACTACGGCACCAATGATCGATTTTACTTTACCGGTATTAGCCATTGATATAAAATATTAAGTGAAACTCTGATTTTTAGG
>JBBQYS010000110.1:0-10587 GCA_038208485.1 Chitinophagales bacterium | reverse complement strand
GCTTTCCTTAGTTCCATTTTTTTGAGTTTCAGGATTGTGATTAGTCTTCAAATTACTGCTTTCCGTTTTTATGTACGAGATCTCTTTTAGCTAAATGGAACTGGCTGGTCAGTTTTTTTAAATTGTATAAGTGAGGGCTTATTGCTGTTTTGCAGTTAGAGGTGACCACCGAAGTGATAGGGGAACAACCGAAATGCCTGCTGAAGCAACCTTGACCGCTACAATGGCTGCCCGATAGGAACGGCACCGGAGTGCAACGAAGGTACAGTGGATAGCGGGAACTGAAGCTGGTGTGAGTACAACCGCCGGTGGCCCCAAATAAATTATCGCTCCTGTAACAGCTGCCTGCTGCTTGTTTGGTTTCTGCATTGTATCTTGCTGGCCGGTTCATGAAAAAAATAGATCAATACATTTTAAGGAAATACCTGGTTACGTTTTTCTTTTGCCTGCTGCTGTTTACGGCCATCATTGTGGTGATAGACATTAGTGAGCATACAGATAATTTCGTGAACTCGGGGCTGAGTGCCTGGCAGATTTTTACTGATTTTTACCTGGGGCTGATACCAAGGCTGGATGCGATGCTGTTCCCGCTTTTTACATTTATTTCAGTAATATTTTTTACCAGTAAGATGGCTTCCCGCAGTGAGGTGATCGCTATACTGAGCAGCGGTGTTTCTTTCCGCAGGTATGTGCTGCCTTTTATGGTAGGGAGTTTTATACTGGCGGGGATGCTCTGGTATGGTTACCAGTTTGTAGTGCCGAAGGCGAACCGTAAATGGGCTGACTTTAATATAAAATACATAGACAATACCAAACGCCCTGACCCTAATTCTAAACGCAGCAGTTATAAAACCAATATTTATTTTAAGCTGGATTCCTTTAGCTACGTGGGTATAAAAAGCTATGACACGGTGAGCAAGATGGGCAATAACCTGTTTATACAAAAGTTTGATGGCAACAAATTGAAGTATAACCTGAGGGCAGGAACTTTTGCCTGGGACACGGCAAGAAACAAATGGAAGTTGAATTATGTGCAGGAGCGCTACCTGGACAGCATCAGCGAAAGGGTAGTGGCATCGGATGAAAAACTGATGGGCTATAATTTCAAACCGATAGACCTTAGGAATGATGACTACCTGAAGGATCAGATGACGACGAAGGAGCTGAACCGGTTTATATCTACGGAGCAGCAGCGTGGCTCAGAGGATATCAATTCCCTGCTGGTGGAAAGGTATAACAGGGATGCAATACCGGTATCTGTTGTAATACTAACGCTGATTGGTGTATCGCTGGCCAGCCGCAGGGTAAGGGGTGGAAGTGGTGCTCACCTGGCGCTGGGTGTACTTATTAGTGTTGGCTATATATTGTTTGGCCGCATCAGCAGTGTTTTTGCTACGCAGGGAAGTTTTCATCCGCTGCTGGCATCGTGGACACCAAATATTATTTTCGGGCTTTTGGCGTTTTACCTTTATAAACGTGCGCCAAAATAATTGCTTCATTGTAAACTGTTGAACTTTACGAGGAAAAGTTTTGTTTCACAGGCAGGGCTTCGTATTTTAGAGCAAATTAAATAATCATACCTAATAAGCATATTTTATGGGAGTTATCAAAGACAGGTTTAAAGAAAAAGCAGACCAGACTGCGACTGAGATTAAAGACATTCTGAAAGAACATGGGGATAAAAAAATAGGGGAGGTTACCCTCTCGCAGATCTATGCAGGTATGCGTGGAATGACGGGACTGGTAAGTGAGACCTCACTATTAGATGCGCAGGATGGCATTCGCTTCCGCGGATATTCTATACCCGAACTGCAACAAAAACTGCCAAAGGCCCCCGGAGGAAATGAACCGCTGCCTGAAGGACTTTTTTACCTGATGCTGGTGGGAGAGTTGCCAACAGATGAGGATGCACAGCATGTGTCTAATGTATGGCAGAGAAGAAGTCATGTACCAAATCATGTATTTGCTACGATAGAGGCTTTGCCAATGACGGCTCACCCGATGACGCAGTTTACCGTAGCGGTAATGGCGCTGCAGACGGAAAGCCAGTTTGCAAAAAGATATGCCAAAGGCATGAGCAAGAAAGATTATTGGGAAGCCACGTTTGACGATGCCATGGACCTGATAGCCCGCCTGCCAAGGATAGCGGCTTATATCTACCGCAGAAAATACAAAGGCGGCGAACATATACAACCAAATGGCCTGCTGGACTGGGCTGGAAATTTTGCCCATATGATGGGTTATGAAGATGAAGGATTCCAGGAGCTGATGCGCCTGTACATGACAATACATGCTGATCATGAAGGTGGAAATGTGAGTGCGCATACGGTTCATCTTGTTGGTTCTGCACTTAGCGATCCTTACCTGAGTTTTGCTGCAGGTTTAAATGGTCTTGCGGGTCCGCTGCATGGCCTGGCCAACCAGGAAGTGATTAAATGGATCTTTGAACTTAGGGAGCAAATAGGAAGTGAATCTCCAACAAAAGAACAGATTGCTGAATATGTAAAGAAGACTTTGAGCGAAGGAAAAGTAGTGCCGGGTTATGGTCATGCCGTACTCAGGCAGACAGATCCTCGTTTTACTGCACAGATGGAGTTTGGAAAAAAACATTTGCCGGATGATCCGTTAGTAAATACAATATGGACAGTGTATGAAACAGTACCGGAAATACTTGGTTCTATAGCCAAGATAAAAAACCCTTGGCCAAATGTGGATGCACATAGTGGTGCTTTACTGGTGCATTATGGTATGGTAGAGTACGAATTCTATACAGTTCTATTTGGTGTTTCCCGTGCGCTTGGTGTACTGGCCAGCCTTTGCTGGGATCGTGCCCTTGGTATGCCGCTGGAACGTCCAAAATCTGTAACTACAGCTTTGGTGAAAAGATGGCTGAAGGGAGAGGATGAGGTTTGGGGGGATTAGGAAGGTGAAAAATTTTATTTAGTGAAAAGCTTTATTTAGTGAAAAGTTTTATTTAGTGAAAAGTTTTATTTAGTGAAAAGTGAAAAGTGAAAAGTGAAAAGTGAATAGTTGTTTGTAGGGATTAGTCTGATGAATTGTGCTTGTATTTATTGCGAAAACTTGCAGGTGATTAGCATTTGAGTCATGAAATTTTATGAGCCTTTTAAATTTTGAACAAGTTTAAAGTGAAAATCTTTATTTAGTGAAAAGTTTATAGTGAAAATCGAAGATCCCGCAAGGCGGGAGTGAATAGTTGTTTGTAGGGATTAGTCTGATGAATTGTGCTTGTATTTATTGCGAAAACTTGCAGGTGATTAACATTTGAGTCATGAAATTTTAAGAGCCTTTTAAATTTTGAAGAAGTTTAAAGTGAAAATCTTTATTTAGTGAAAAGTGAAAAGTGAAAAGTGAATAGTTGTTTGAAGGGATTAGTCTGATGAATGTGCTTGTATTTATTGCGAAAACTTGCAGGTGATAGTATTTGATTCATGAAATTTTATGAGCCTTTTAAATTTTGAAGAACTTTTAGTTTTAAACTATTCACTTTTCACTTCTTCTCCTATATTTGCACTCCTTAATTTTTAGGAATGGGGAATTAGCTCAGTTGGTAGAGCGTCCCGCTTTAGGGCGGGAAGGTCAGGGTTAGATGATATTACGGGGAATTAGCTCAGTTGGTAGAGCGCTTGCATGGCATGCAAGAGGTCAGCGGTTCGACCCCGCTATTCTCCACAAGATTTTAAAAGCGATCATTGTTGGTCGCTTTTTTATTTCTAAAAATTGAAAGGTTTAATTTCTCAAATCCCAACAACTAATCAGCTAATCAGCCCCCTCTCCCAAACACCTTCTGCAACAACCCACTCGTCCTTGCCGAAGCATCTGTTCTGATCTGTACTTCTTTCTGTTCTATTTTGTTGAACATGGCATTGGCGACGAGGCCAGCCATAAAATTACCAAGGTCAAGGTTTAGTTTATTTCCGAGGAAAAGCTGGGCAGGTTGTATCAGTTTTTTCCATTGGGTATCCAGGTTATAAGTAGCCAGTGCATTGTTCATTATGGGCGTGATGGATCTGCGCAAAGTATCGCCAATGCTCAGCCTCAGGTAATCCGTTGCAGAAGTGCCGCCATTGGAAATGAGCTTAAAACCATCCTTTATTTTCATGTTGCCGATTCCGGAAAGAAAAATTGGGACAGATTTTTCTGCTGTTTGTGCAGCTGCTGTACCAAGTGTACCGGTAAATCTATCCAGCTCGCTGCTTAAACCAAGAGTGCTGAGCACAGAAGTAAACTTCACTAATTCTTCCGGCAAAATAGCTGAGAGCAAGGTCTCTTTACTAAATGCATTCTTTGATGAAAGCAAGGTGCCGCCATATTTAGTTCCCAGGCTTAGCGCTTCTTTGATGGCATTGATGGCTTCAAATTGTGAAATGCCATTTCTGCGGGAACTCATGTTGCTGCAGGAAGAAAACAGCAAACCAAAAAGTACAGCGTACAGTAAAAATATTTTTTTCATCTTTCTAAGGTAAAACAAATAAAATACCGGAATATTTATCTGCGGAACAAATGCTGTATAAATTGTAAAATACCCTGAAGCATTTTTTTAGCATTTTGCAGATACTTACCTTAGCGCCCAATGAAAAATGAACAGGAACAATCGAAACAGGAGATAAAGTTTTTAGAAGGACCTCAGAGCAGGTGGAATGATTTCTTATTTACCCTTAGGGTGGTTTGGGAATTCGTAAAAGGTTTTCGTACCCTGCATTTTGTGGGTCCCTGCGTCACCATTTTTGGTTCTGCCAGGTTTGATGAAGACCATCCTTATTATAAAAAAACACAGGAAATAGCCGGGGAGATAGCAAAGCTTGGTTTTACCATCATGACTGGTGGTGGCCCCGGAATAATGGAGGCGGCCAATCGTGGGGCAAGAGATGTAGGAGGCAGAAGTGTTGGTTGTAATATTATCCTTCCGCATGAGCAGGGGCATAATCCCTACCTGGATAAATGGGTAAATATCAAATACTTTTTTGTACGGAAAAATCTACTGGCAAAATACTCTTATGCCTTTGTAGTCATGCCCGGTGGTTTCGGTACTTTGGATGAATACTTTGAAGCGGTTACGCTGATACAAACCAAAATGGTGAGTGGGTTTCCGGTAATTATTTTTGAAAAAGATTTTTACCAGCACATCATTGCGCACATTGATAAAATGGTGGAGGAAAAAACTATTTCCCCGGAGGATACAGAACTTTGCCTGTTCACCGATTCTGTTGAAGAGGCCATAGAATATTTAAGAAAGCAAAGTATTCAAAAATTTGGATTAGAGCCTGCAGGAAAAAGGAAGTGGTGGTTGTTGGAGCCCCGTTATTAGTAGTGTAATTTATTTTCCTTAAGCAGCCATTCATCAAATACATTTTTTGCTCCTGTATTATCCATTTTGATCATGGTTATTTTCCTGGCACCGGTTTCTTTTTCTATTTCTTTATAAATGAATGAATCATCAAAACCAGCGGTTGCAGCATCTTCCCTGTCATTGGCAAAATATACTTTGTCCAGTCTTGCCCAATAAATAGCACCGAGACACATAGGGCATGGTTCGCAGGATGTATACATGATACAGCCTTTTAGTTCGTAAGTATCCAGGTTTTTGCAGGCCTGCCTGATGGCTTCTACTTCTGCATGTGCTGTTGGATCATTGTTTTCTGTTACCTTATTTGAAGCAGAACCTACAACTTCTCCATCTTTTATTATCACACAGCCAAATGGACCGCCGGTATTGCAGGATAGTGCTACCCTTGACAGCTCAACAGCAGCATGCATAAATTCTTCGTTTGTTTTCATCATCCAAGGTAAAGATTTGACCAAATATATATTATAATCAGTGCAGGTGGGCAAAGTTCATTCCATAAAAAAAGCTTTCAACAAGTGCTGAAAGCTTTTCCTGATTGCTATCAAATAAAATCTATTGTTTCACAAAGACCATCGCTGCTGAATTCATGCAATACCTGAGTCCGGTTGGTTTAGGGCCATCATTAAATAAATGTCCCAAATGACCTCCGCACCTGCTACATTTTATTTCATCCCTAACCATTCCGTAACTGTTGTCTGTTCCAACAGCTACGTATTTTTTAGCTAATGGCTGCCAGAAACTTGGCCAACCTGTACCGCTTTCAAACTTGGTTTCAGAACTGAATAAAGGTTGATCACATCCGGCACAGTTGTACTGGCCTTTCTCATGATTGTCCCAATACTTATTATTAAAAGCCGGCTCCGTCCCTGATTGTCTAAGTATATTAAATTGTATTGGGGTCAATTGTTTTTTCCATTCTGCTGCAGTTTTTGTAACCGGATAGCTTGTTTGCTCTTTCGTGGTTGCTGCTTTATTATTTGATTGTGCATTACAGCCAAATGTAAAAATGGAGAGAACGAGAAAGGTTGAAAAGAATTTCATGATAATATGATGCGTTTTGATTACCTCAAGTAAAAATTCTTTATTTGGGTAAATGAATGAATGTTGTTGATTTACAGTTGGATAAACGCAGATCTGACATGTAAAGTTTTAATTTTGCAAGGATCATACCGCTTTTCACAAGCTTATAACAACAAAATCATTTTAGATTTGTTGATAAAGAAAACCCGACAAAAAAAAATTACTATGGGAATATTAAGACAGTTTGGCCAATATCTTTTTTTCATCAAAAAAGACCCGGAGCAGCAAAAAGGTGGTTCTTTTACAAAATACATGCATGGGATTAACCGCATTAGTTTTTTTTTATTCCTTGTCGCCATGATCATACTTGTGATCAAGCTGAGCACCCGCTAATTTTTTTCGTGTAAAAATTCCATGATGAGTTTAGCAGCATTATTGGACGCATGCCCACCTGCACTCAGGAGTATTTTTAATTCTTTATACTCTTTCTGCAATCTTTGTTGAGTGGTTTTATCGTGCAGTATTTTTTCTAATTCCCGCTTCAGGTTTTCTTCGTTCAGTTCATGTTGTATCAGTTCCTTTACCACTTCCCGGTCCATGATCAGGTTGACAAGCCCTATAAATTTTATTTTGATCAGCCTTTTGGCTATCTGGTAAGAAAGGTTTCCTCCTTTATAACAAATTACTTCCGGTACGGCAAATAACGCAGTTTCCAGGGTTGCTGTTCCGCTGGTCACCAATGCAGCTTTGGCATTGTTCAATAATGAATACGTTTTATTTACCACAGCATATACATTCGTATACGGTTGCAAAAATTGCGCATAAAATTCCTGTTCTATTCCTGGTGCTTTGGCTACAATAAAACTATGATCAGGAAAATGTTTCGCCATTTTTAGCATGATCGGTAGCTTCATGCTGATCTCCTGCCGGCGACTGCCAGGCAATAATGCAATGATCTTATTGTTATTTACAGGCAGATGAGCGCTAACGGATGATTCATTTTCTCTTTCCATAAATCCATCAATTACCTCTATCAAAGGATGCCCTACATAACTTACCGGGTAATTGTATTTCTGATAAAATTCCTGCTCAAACGGGAGTATCACCAGCATTTTATCTACATACTTTTTGATGTTGTGCACCCGGTTTTCCTTCCAGGCCCATATCTGCGGAGAAATATAATATATCGTACGATAGCCATTTTGTTTGGCCCATTTGGCCATTCTCAGGTTAAAGCCAGGGTAATCAATAAATATAATTGCATCTGGCTGGTAAGATGAAATATCTGTTTTGCAAAAGCTGAAGTTCCGCATGATCTCAGGCAGGTTTTTGATCACTTCTGCAAAACCCATAAAGGCGAGTTGCCTGTAATGTTTTACCAGCGTTACTCCCGCCTCTGCCATATAATCTCCTCCCCAGCCTCTGAAGTCTGCCGTGGAATCTTTTTTCTTTATGGCTTTGATCAGGTTACTGCCATGCAGATCTCCACTGGCTTCTCCCGCTATTACGTAGTACTTCATATATTATATGTGTCGCTTGCAAAATAGTTTTTTTTAAGCAGAACCACCTCTCGTCAGGGGTGCATTCCAAATTTTCGCTCCTGATTTCGATCGCTGAGGCACCTACTGAGGCTGTGCCGTGGTTTGTGTCTCCACATACCCCTTGCTGCTGAAGCAATTTGAAATGTACACCTCATCATTAAATGAAAAATTTTTGTGTTGCACCGGCAAATAACTTTTTTTAATTCTTTAAAAAATGTAGAATATCTGTAGGCCAACCTTTATAAGCTATTATTAAATTCAATTATATTTAGGATGAAATTGCTTTCAAACTGTACAGATGAGAACCCATTTATCTTATTTAATTATTCTGCTTTCTGCAGCTTTTATTTCCTGTAACGGAAATATAGATTCTACAAAAATACCCACAGCAAAAACTATAGCCGAAATTGTGTCCGAACAAATGCAGGGCGCATGGAAGAACCCAGCACTGAAAGACAGCTTCCAGTTCTATGAAGTGATGAAGACTTTTTACACAGATAATAATAACCAACCTGTGTGGAGCAGCAGCGAAACTATAAAACCCATAGCTGATACTTTTGTGCTCTACCTGCAGCATGCAGGAAGAGATGGATTGTTTCGCCAGGATTACGATTACCAAAAAATTAAAATACTTTACGATAGTTTAAAGCAGGATTCGGTATTTAGAACCAGTCCGCAAAATTGGGTAAAGAATGAGTTATTGATGACTGCTGCTTTTTTTCATGTATTGCAGGATCTCTCGCAGGGAAGAATGGTGCCGGATTCTATGCGCCTGGTACAAAATCGTTCTGCCTGGAAGAAGCAATTTTTTCTGCCTTTACTATCACTGTTAGAAAATAATAACCTTCAGCAGGTGCTTGCTGCTGCTCAGCCAAAACACACAGCTTATTGGCAACTCAAAGAGGGTATTGCCGCATTTGTAGATTCGATGGATACAAAAAATTACACAGTTGTTCCATTCCCCTATACCGATACTGCGAAATTTTTAAAAATTGTACAAAAGCGTTTCAAAGAATCCAGGCTCTCATTTCCTGACGTAGCTTTAGAAGATTCAGCCCAATTGGCTCAAACAATTATTCGTTTCCAAAAATCGGCAAAGCTTACCCCGGATGGCATTCCCGGCCGTGCAGTAGTAAGTCGACTGAACCAAACAGATAAAGTGAAATTTTTGCGTTTTGCTGTCACCATGGACAGGTATAAAGGATTACCTGAAACCATGCCTGAACATTATATATGGGTGAATATTCCTGCCTATTACCTGACCCTATGGCAGGCTGATACTGTTGTGTTAAGCTCAAAGATCATTTGTGGCAAGCCAAACACACGCACCCCCATGCTTACAAGTAAAATAAGTGATATGATCATTTATCCTACCTGGACAGTTCCTAACAGTATTATTAAAAAAGAAATGATACCCGGCCTGCAAAGAAACCCTGGTTACCTGGCCAGGAGAGATATGTACCTTGTAAATAATAAAGGAGAAAGGGTTGATCCCTACACTATTCAATGGTCAAAATACAGCAAGGGACTTCCGTTTATGGTTCGCCAGGCCAGTGGCGATAATAATGCACTTGGTGTGATGAAATTTAATTTCAATAATGCCTATTCGGTATACTTGCACGATACAAACCAGCGTTATTTGTTTAAGAACAGCATGCGTGCCCTTAGTCATGGTTGCGTAAGGGTAGAGGCATGGAAAGAACTTGCTGATTTTATAGCTGACAATGACAGTATGTCCAATAAACAAGCAGTAACATTAGATTATAATAAAGATTCTATAAACAATTGGCTTTTAGCCCGCAAAATGCATAAGATTGAGGTAAAAAAGCAGATTCCCTTGTTTATTTCCTATTTTGGTTGTGATTTTGCAAAAGGGCAAGTCGTATTTTACGATGATATATATAACGATGATATGGAAATGATTGCAAAATATATGTCCCGTAAAGATTTTTCACTTTAATAATGACTATGAGAAAGAAATTTCTACTTTATTTCATTTTATCGATGGCTGTTTGTACCATCAGTTTTACCTTATCATCTCCGGGTTATGCCCAAAAGAAAACCACTAAAAAGAAATCTGCATCTAAAAAAACAACTGTATTATATGGCACAGCCAGTTATTATGCCCAAAAGTTCCAGGGCAGAAAAACAGCGAGCGGGGAGAATTTTGATCATATGAAGTTTACAGCTGCCTGCAATGCCTTGCCTATAGGTACATGGATTAAAGTAACCAATCTGAAAAACGGCAAATTCGTGTATGTGCGGGTAAATGACAGGCTGCATTCCAACACTTCCCGTATAGTAGACCTGACCAAAGCTGCTGCCCGAAGGTTGGGGATTCTCAATACCGGCCTTACCAGGGTCAAGGTAGAAGTAGAGATGAATAAACCAGATTAGTTTGATACTTGTTTGGAAAATGGCATTTAATTTGTTTTTACAATATCATTGTAAGAACATACTTTTGCGCTGTTTAAAAAACACATATATATGAACAAAATAATCCTAAGCGCTATTGCCTGTTTTACAGCAATAACTGCTTTTGCCCAGCAGGATAACGTTAAGCCACCAAGTGTAGGCGTAAATTTCGTTTTGTACGATTTCCAAACGGCCAATGCTATTCGTAATTCCAGCCTTTCTGCGACGCTGAGAAACAAGCAATTT
>JBBQYS010000109.1:0-10693 GCA_038208485.1 Chitinophagales bacterium | reverse complement strand
CTCGGTGAGCATTGGCCGCAGGCTGATGGATCCTTTGGCTGAACTGGTAAAAATTGATCCTAAAAGCATTGGGGTGGGGCAGTACCAGCATGATGTAAATCAACCCAGGTTAAAAGAGCGGCTAGACCAGACCGTTATGAGTTGTGTGAACAGTGTGGGGGTTAATATTAACACCGCCAGCAAACAACTGCTCAGCTATGTGAGTGGTATTGGCAGCACGCTGGCAGAAAACATTGTAAGCTATCGCCGGCAGGAAGGAAAATTCACCAGCCGCAAACAGCTGCTAAAGGTCCCACGCCTGGGCGGCAAAGCATTTGAGCAGTGTGCAGGATTTTTGCGCATACCCGGTGCAGCAGATGTGCTGGATGCGAGCGCTGTGCATCCGGAGGCCTATGACCTTGTGCAAAAAATAGCTGCAGATCTGAATGTGAAAATGGATGAATTGATAGGGAACGAAGAACTGCTAAAAAGCATTCCGGTTAAGAAATACATGACAGAGCAATTTGGTGAACATACCATCAATGACATTATCAACGAATTGAGAAAGCCGGGATTAGATCCCAGGAGCGAGGCACAATTGTTTGAATTTGCCCAGATATTTTCTATTGATGATGTGCATGTGGGCATGGAAGTGCCGGGTATTGTAACCAATCTCACCCGCTTTGGAGCTTTTGTAGATATTGGTGTAAAACAGGATGGATTGGTGCATGTGAGCGAAGTAGCGCACAAATATATTCAAGACCCCGGTGAAGTTTTGAAACTTAATCAGCAGGTGAAAGTAAAAGTGTTGGAAGTAGATGTAGTGCGCAAGAGAATTGCGCTGTCCATCAAACAAACCGAAGTAGCCCCTGCACAACAAAGCAAGAGGCCTGCGCAAAATTTTCAACCGGCAAAAAAAGAAGTGGCTCCCGCCACCATGCAGGATGCATTGGCGGCTTTGAAGAACAAGTTTGGGAAATAGGAGATTTGATAATAGCCTGTTTTATGATTTGATGATTTAATGATTTGATAATTTGATGATTTGATAATGAAAATGGTGTTCTCTTGTGAACGCCATTTTTTAATGGAAAAGATAAATTATTTCTTTTTTGCCACCAAAGGTTTAGAAACCCCGATGGTGGCAACCCGGCCAAATTCAAATTATCAATGTTTCTAGATGTAATTTAAAATCGGCACGGCCTATCATGCGGGCTCCGAGACTTTCTAAATGATTGGTGTGAAGTTGACAATCGATTAGCTGCACATTTTCTTTTTGCAATTGTTGCACATAACTGATGAAGGCAAACTTGCTGGCATTGCTTTGCTGGCTGAACATACTTTCTCCGAAAAATATATTTCCCAACCGCACACCGTAAAGACCACCAACGAGCTCGCCATTATGCCAGGCCTCTGCACTATGGGCATAGCCGAGCTGGTGCAGGTTTAGGTAAGCAGCTTGCATTTCGCCGGAGATCCAGGTTCCATCCTGTCCTTCCCTGTACACATTTTTGCAGTTCGCAATAACTGCCGCAAAGGATTTATTGATACTGAATTCAAAAGTTTTCCTGTTGATGACCTGTTGCATGCTTTTACTTACTTTCAACTCCTGCGGAAACAATACAAATCTCGGATCGGGTGTGTACCAACAGATGGGATCTTCTTCATTATACCAGGGAAAAATACCAGACCGGTAAGCCAACAAAAGTCGCCTTGCACTAAGGTCTCCACCAATGGCTAAAAAACCATTTTCATCTGCCAATTCAATTGGCGGAAAAATAATTTCTTCGTTAAGCAAATACATGAGGTGTAATATTAGGAAACAAGTTCCTCTATGGTAGCATTGATGAGGCGTTCATTGATGGCGTCGCATTGCGGTTTCAAAATATCGTAGCTGCCGGTCTTTACGGCGTATTTACCTTTGCTGTGAATGATCATCGCACATTGCTCTGCCTGTTCCTGTGTGTGGCCACAAATTTCGATTAGGGTTTCAATTACCCATTCAAACGAATTGATGTCATCATTCCATACAATAAGGTTGTACCCGGTGGAACTTTCTGTAAGCACATCCAGGTCTTCCTGGAATTCTTCTAAAGGATCGTATGATAAAAAAGTAGACATGTCGTTTTGCAAAAATAGCGCTATTTATTCCTTTTAAATTCAATAGAAAATAAGAGCCCTAAAAAAAGAATTAAAAAAAAACCATAAAAGTTTTGCTGAGATAATTTTACCCTTATCTTTGCCGTCCGAAAACGGTAAAGGGAGTTTAGCTCAGTTGGTTTAGAGCATCTGCCTTACAAGCAGAGGGTCCGCGGTTCGAACCCGCGAACTCCCACAAAGGCCTCACAGAAATGTGGGGCCTTTTTGTTGATGTAAGCTTCAGAATAAAAATCATACGAACTTTTGAAATTCATTTGTTTACAAGATTATTTGATTGAAATAAGCATGCCAGTTATTTTTACTTCAGGTTGTTTAATTCAACAAGATTGATCATACTTCAATCTCCATTGTTGGGCTATTTTTCAAATTTGCCAAAATTTACAAACAAAGAACTAATACTGAATTGCTGATCTTATTTGCAAACATTTTCCGGGAAATTAAAAGAACTAATGTGTGGTAATGGTAAATCTCCTTCCTCAGTTGCTGCAATCTTGTTCCAAATTTAAATTGCCCCATTTTATTTTCCTTGATATTTTGAATCACTTCAGTTTTATCAAAATAAACCCGGCCTCTTTGTTTATGAGAAGGTAACCCCCTTTTTATCCAATCAGTTAAAGTGGGCAGTGATACTCTCAAAAACGTTGCAATTTCTTTTCGGTTAAGCAGATCTTTTTCATTTTGCTCATCTTTCAATTCAGTCTTCTTAAATTCCTGTAAAAAATCTTTTACAGCTTCTTTAATCCATCTTTTTAAGTCGTTTTCATTCGGAATAGATAATGTCTCCATAAGGTCATATTTTAATAAGAATTGATACCCCGGCTCTTGCTTAGCCTACTTAAAAGATTAAACCATTAGCCTGAATACCGAAGTTGATTAAGCAACTATTATTACCTCCGGCAGATTGTGAAATGGGTTAGTAAAAAATGGGCAAGATCCGTTTGCATTTTGCGATATGTCCGGATAAAATCTATCATCATACAATCTTTAAGAGGAGAATACAAACTTTCAATTCTATTTAGAGATGGAATCGAAAGTTGGCCATTTGGCAATCGTTGCGTTTGTGTTGTCAAAAAAGGTATTTCCATAGCTATCAATAAATCACTTTAGAATTTTCCTTCCGAGGTGTATCCGCAGTTTCAATTCTAAGAGCTATGAAATGATTTGATTGAATATTCTGGTAAACTAAGCTGTTTGAAATCATTTTCCAAACTGTCTTTAAGACCCTGTTCTTTTTTACCGACGAATACTTTTGTGTCCGTGTTGTGAACGTCCTCTCTAGGACAAGACTAATTCGATACTGCTACTGCCATCAAAAGAATTAAAATATTTAAAGAAATTAGCTTTTTCCTTTAATCATGCTGAGCATCACTTCTGTAAAACTTAGATAGGAGGTAAGGTATTTCGCAGGAACCCGTAGAATCAATTCACTATGGTTTTCAATCAGTCACTCGTAATTGCATGGCCTATAATTGGTAATATTCTGCTGAAAGTACCCTGCCTATAAAACTAAATTCTGAAAAGGTTTGATAGATGTAGTTGAGCTCTTAGTACTCAATATAGAACAGCGTGCACTCCTCTAACGCCTGGATGGATTAATACTTTCCTCTTGCTGATAAAAGCTTTCTTTCAAAACAATAATGTCACCTTCCTTCATAAACCAGGATGCTGCCGTTGGTGTGTTCCATTCTGTACAGTGTATTTCCAAATCGGGCCGTTCAGATTCTCGAACCCATTGCTGCACTTCTTGTAAAACCGTCGCTGCCACCGCATTTTACGCCAATACACATTTCACATAATGGTGCAGGCTGTCTTTTCCATTACCACTTATAGGCTTCTAGCTTTAGGCGTGCACTGTCTGCTTTCAATAAAATATTTACCATTTTCTTAAATTCAAGATTGTTACCATCCCTATCGATGATATTAAAGATCCAGGTGAGTGTGTCCGATTTTGGGAGGATGGTTGTGTCTGGTCTCAGTTTGACAGGAAGTGAATCTTGTTGGTTCCTTTCCGTATTGGTGCCTAAACAGGAGTTTACCTGGTAAATTAAAGCAGAAGCGAGCAGGGGTAACAGTATTTTTTTCATTTTTGCTGATTTTTTACATTTTTAAAAATAAACTGCCTGGCATGGAATAGGATTCAAAGTCTGTTGCTGGTTATCCTCAAGTTTTAAATAGCGGCTGCTGTTAAGGTCTCATAAGCATGTTCAAGTATGGGCCTGCCATATTTGTTGATGATAAATGGATATTTCTCCTCCCAGCGTTTTTCATTTTGAATCAGTTCATCCATATAGGCTTCCGTTTCCTGCATCATCATCCTGCTATGCTCCATTTTCTCCTTTATCATATTCATCCTATGTTCGCTCACTTCCACAGCCATTCCCAGGCTGTTTTCATTCATCAGCCTCCCTGCCTCTTTATGGATGGCATGCTGTTTTCGCAGGCCGGAGTTAGTATTGCAAATCTCCTTTTGGTGTTGTGCCACTTCAAAGTATTCCTCTACATCATAAAAGCTTTTGGCAATCAGTGGCACCAGTTCCAATAACATGCTTACCAACAGGATAAGGACACTCATAAGTTTGTTGGTGAATTTGCCATCCAGCCATATGATTTTGTGCAGTAGTTGCAGGCTCTTATTGATACCATTGGAAACTGTAGGAGTTACTGCTGCCAGTCCCTTATTTTTTTCAGTGGCTAGTTGAAAGTTTTCCTTATCAAGTTGCGTTACTAGAAGCCGTTTGTGGTACACCAGTTCGCCGTAACGGATACTATCCGACTGGTATGCTTTATACTTTGACATCCATACACGGGCAATGCCCCGGTGTTTAGAACCACCCATGCCGTTGGCTTCTGCATTAAGTGAATCCAGTTGGCCAGATAGTTTGCTTTGCAGCATATCTATATCTTTTAATAAGGATAATTTTTGCTGTTCTTTTTTTGCCAATTGATTATCGAATTGTTCGGCTATTCCTGTTTGTACCGAATGTATTTCCGAAATCCTGGCAGCTTCTATATCTGCTTTGAAGAAGTAATAATCGATTAAAAAGGAATTGAATAAAGCAAGTACGAGCGCAATAATGACCCTCATCCGTTTTAACCATACATGGCCCCTGCCCTGGTCTCCCATAATAATGGCCGTATCCAGGATATAATAAAACAAGCCTGTTCCAATAAAAATCAATGGCATCCACCTGTAATCCCTGTTCAACCAGAATTCGCAAAAAGAAGCTGCCAATACCGCTCCGCAGATGAGTACAGTAAAAAAGAGCGACATTCCGAGTCGTTTAAAGTTTATCCTGGTATTGCCGCTGCACATATTGTAACAGGATTTTGTTACGGAAAGTACATTCGCAAAAAATCCGGGAGTGCTTTGTTTATTTTTCATGTAATTAACTTTTTTAAAATGATAGAATGGTACCGGAATGATATTTAGGAT
This sequence comes from Chitinophagales bacterium, assembly GCA_038208485.1. Taxonomy (GTDB): domain Bacteria; phylum Bacteroidota; class Bacteroidia; order Chitinophagales; family Chitinophagaceae; genus Ferruginibacter. The sequence goes on along the minus strand of JBBQYS010000109.1, from coordinate 5,124 downwards.
ATCTTCTTTATGAGATTTTGAGACTCGTAAAGTCTTTAAGAAATTATACTTGCTCCTTTAAAATGTTACTGAATTCATCCTGCAACAATTGATAATCTTCCTCCCATTTTCTTAAATCAATATCCACTTCCCTGAGCTTCATGGCCTGCAGCCGTTCTGGGCGGCTTTCCGCATCGGCAATTTTCCTCTCAATCAGGTGGTAAAAATCATTGGTGAGTTTTTCCATATTTATAGCACGCTGGTTACGGTATTCCATAAATATCAGGTCAGCACCCGCTTTTAACCCGGCACGGCCTGTTTTCAGGAGTGTATTTACTACTTCCTTTACAAAAGTTACATGTCCACCGCACAATGCAGCCAAGGATTTATTTTGCTGTTCCAGGATGATACTAACGGCCTCAGCCTGTTTTTCTACGTAGCCCTTTAGCATTAACCGCTCCTCCATCGGTAACAGTATCCGGTCTACCCATGTCCTGTTCCTGGATGCAAGGCTACAGATATGCCGTTCAAGAATGGCTTGTTTCTGTACTATAAAACTAGTCTTGCCGTTTAGCTGGCTACCCAGGTTTTGTAACTCAACTTTATTATCACTGATGTTTTCTGTGTGCAGTTGTACTGCTGAGCTGTGGTGCTGGTTCATGGTATTTATTTTGTAGTGAAAAAATATTTAGAAAATTTTGACTCAATAGGGGTCAGGAATTAAAATGCCATTTTTTTCTTGGTTGATATTTATTAAAATAGTTTCCTTGTGTTGCCCTGTTGTCCAGGTAAAAAAGGATTGGCCTGTTGAGTTTTCCAGCTGCGAACAAATATTCTTCAGGTGCAGGCAGAGTTTTAAATAGCCATGACTATTTCTACCGGGAATTTATAAAAGGTAAAGGCCGGATGTTCTGCCGAAGAAAAACTGCCGACATAATTGGCTTTAATCCTGCTTGCTTTTTTTTCTCCAACGATTATGCTCATGGCTTTTTTATAAGTTTGGGCAAAAGGATACTGCCTGCTTTTCAGCATTCATTTTTTAGATCAAGAATTTTGCGAGGCGTATTTAAGATAGGGGCATCCAGGTCTTTATCACAAAACCGTTATGGTAACCTATTTCATTCATCCAGTAGATGGCCCGGTACATAGTAAGATGCAGCATAATCCAGGGTTGTACCTCTATCTTTAAAGCGTTGAAAAGCTACCTGGTACCATTCCGGGTCCGTGCAATCTTTTTCAAATTCATCAAAAGTCACGACATCATAAAATTCGCCATTCTGCCAGGGTTCGATCCCATACACGCCCACACCTTTTTCTTTTATCCTGTTAAGCACAGTTTCAAAGTCGGTTTCAGAAAAATATAAAATAGACTCAGCATCATAACCGCTGTTACGATTCTCCAGGCCAAAAAAAATATGCCTTACCAGGTAGGCTTCTTTTTTTTCTTCATTAGTATCGTGCATAGTGTTCAAGTGCTTTTTAATTTTTTGCGGATAAAAACCCTGGTGCTTGGTTAGCCCTGGTGCTTGATTAGCCCCGGTTTTGTTTGGCTTTCATCTAAAGTATTAACTTTAAAAAAAACGTTTTGTTTTTTTTACTGGTTATGGCATTTTAATATTGCTTATACTTTTTAACCTCCTATTCCCTGCTATCGTTTTTATCATTGCAAAAATCTAGCAGGGCATCCCTGATTTTTTCTATTACGAATACGTTTATTTCTTTCGAATTTATAATTTTTTGTTTTTACATATTCGAAGACTTTTTAGAGTGAATTTTTCCTTCCTTTCATATAACAAATGTAACGAGTCACTTCACCATCTATTTGACAGGTGGATGTAGTAATTGTAATGTATTTGTTAAAGCCTCATCACACTTGCAGCTCCAGGAAAAATGAACAGTTCATATTTTTATTTTTGGGTAGGCACTGGAAAGAGCAACAAATATCTAGCTGTTTATCCACGTGTTTCCATTCCCCATTTAGAAACATCTGCAATAGAGGCGTGCAGGTATATTTTATACCAGGGGATATCCATTTCCAAATAATAATGGCTTACAGAATCTGTAACCTCGTCAGGTTTTAATAAATGTGTGGTACGCAAAATGTCCAGATGTCCATGTTTTCATGGCCTACATAGCCCCAAGGCAGCTCTTCTACTGTTGTGGAAACGTAAATTCTCGGCCCGGTTATCCTCATACTGGAAACTTTTTCCTTTGCCACAAGTCCATATCTTAAAATTGACTCCATGTTTTCCATATGAGTGATATGATAAACCTGTACAACTTCAAACTTTCTTAATCGCTCCTGGCCCTTCTGGATTGCAGCAAAGGCATCAGAACTTTCTACAGGAAATAAGTTTTGAAAGGCTGGTAATTCTCCTAATAACATAATCATTGATTTTTAGATCTCTAAAAAACAACTAACCACTTTTGATATCGCTTTTGTTCAACAATCGGAAAAATTGGCTGACATGCTTTTCAAAAACGTCCTTGGGTACCTGGTGAGCCATCGCATTTTCGACGCTCACTTCGCAGGGGCCGTTAAGATGCCTGGAAATAAAGTTTAAGTTATCGTCGCATTTAATGACTTCGTCATTTTTGCCAAGTACAATATATGTAGCGTTTTTAATATCGCTGCCAGGTGCTGTTTCCCGGTTATGAATGCTCCTATACGGAAGAGCGGGGTTAAACAGCAAACAAGGTAAATCATAAGTTGAAGAAAACTTAAATGCTACAAACCCGCCATAGCTGCTGCCAATAAGAACAGTATTCTCCGGTTGTGCTCCAAAATTTGCCTCTATAACTTCCAGAGCTCCGGCTTTCCTGTAATCATAGGTTGGTGCTATTACCTTTCCAAACTTTTCAAGGATAGCTCTCTTTTCCTGGGAAAGGCTTGAATCCAACCCATGATAGTAAATGATGTTGTATTGCTTTTCACTCATGTGCCAAATATACTAACGCTACTTACCATCTATTGGTAAAGTCATTTGTATTGTTGAATTAATGTAAAATTGTTTTTCAAGCTGCCGGTGTTGAGTTGTCAGTAGGATACAATCTCCGGTGTATTTTTTCCGTCCGTTCCCTAAAAAAAAGTAAGCCGTCCGGGTTCATCACCAACTCAGCACCAAGCGGCTGCATGTGTTGCGACTGCACCCATTTTTTTAATTTTTGTTGAAGCGAAGGGCTCACATTAATTAACTGGTTCAGCAGGTTTCTGTAAATGCCGGAGGAACCCATGATGAAATAAAAGTTTACCTGCGCACCGGTGATCAATAGTTCAATAAAAGACAACGCTGTTTTTTTATGTGAAGACATAATCACCTCAAAAATATCATCTATAAAAACCAACAGTGTTGTATGACTGTGAGTAGATGTTGCTGATTTTTTTGACAACGATTTCCTCCGTTTAAATTCATGCGTCAGTGCAAGAATAAATTCCTCCATAACATTGATCTCTCCGGGTTCATAGTGTCCGTGCTTAAATGCCAGCAACAGGCTTTCTTGCGGCACCAAAGGATTCAATTGGGCGGTGAGCGTGCTGCTGAGGGAGCACGCAAACAGCACCGGGCTGTTGAGTTGGTTTATATTTTTCAGCAGCGATGCAAACATTTCCGGCAACTGCCCCTCCTGGCTGTGGGAGATAAAAAGGTTGGGGAGATCCACCAGGTTCACCGTGCATTCTTCGCCCGAGCTTTGCCTTCCTATAATCAGCGGTATATTTTCTTTCATACAATTACCAGGATAAATGCAGGCAGCCGGCCCCTTCACTGTGCCATCAAAATACGGCTTAGGGCAGCAAGTTAAAGTCCTTCCAGCTCTCCACCCAATCCCTTAAATAGGCATCGGCCATTTCAAAACTTTCATAGCTGATCCTGGTTTCTTCGTAAATAATTTCTTTCTCCCAAACCAGTGTAGCCGGGTGTTGCGAATATTCAGCCCTGCCGGTGAATTCAAAAACAAGTTCATAGTGATGATCCGAAATTGGGTGGATCCTGATGTTTTTGATTCTCGCAAGATTGATGGCCAGCGATCCGTGTTGAACAATGGTAGTTGGGTTCATAATGGGTTGTTTGAAAGATGATTCCAGGGTAAGCTGCAGTATACATGGTCGGGTGCTTCGCTCTATTTAAATTATAGGGTACGGATTTAAATAGAAGGGTGCAATCTTAAATTGCGGTCACTGTTTCTGCTGATTTGTTTGCAAAGTAATAAGCCACTCACCCATCTATTTACAATCTGATAAGAGGATATAATTTTCTGGTAATGGATTATTGTATGCAACATTTGATCTGTAGACTTTTTCTCCTTGTTCAACAAGATAAATCTGGTAAAAGATATGGCAATTTGATTCTGGACTTTGTCCGGGAAATAAATAGATATATTCACGTTGATCACTGCGCGGGAATTAGAAAAGTGAAAAAAGTTGGTAACAAATCTCTAAAAAGAAGAAAAGGCGAGGGTAAAGTTAACAAGCCGGAGAAAGTGGAAGGGGAAACCCCTTTAGAACATAAGGCAATCAATCTCTTGAGAGCGGCTTTCAAAGACAAACTCACGAATACGCTTAATGAGAAAGACCAATCAAAAGCACTTGATGGATATCAAAACATTTCAGATCTAATTATCGGCAAAGAATAATCCCGATGTGGGTTGCTACTGTTACCCAGCCAATAATTATGTTTTTGCCGCTCTAAATTCCAGAAAGTTTTTTATGCAAAAATAACATCCTTTGCTACCTCACCAAATCCCGTTTCAAACTTGGAATGGAATGCTCAACCAAGTTGTATTACACAAATAAAAAGGAAACTTATGCAGACACCAGTGCAGAAGATCCTTTTTTAATTGCATTAAATGTTTGTATGTAGCTTTTATCAGATTAAATAGTCTTCGATCTTAAGGATAAGGCCTACAATATAAAAAGCAATGAAGAGGATCACCAGGATGAAAATGCCTACATTTTTTCTCTCGGTTACTGGTATTTGTGCCTTATCGCAGACCAAAATAAACAGCTTATAAATTCCTACAATAATCGCTACAAATAAGGCCGTGATGATAAGCTGAGCCACCATGTCGCTTGGTTTAGATTGTTCGGGGTCGTTACTTTTTATTTCGTTGGGCATTTTTATATATTTTAAGAGATGCTGTAAAAGT
>JBBQYS010000108.1:0-10813 GCA_038208485.1 Chitinophagales bacterium | reverse complement strand
TTTTTAACCCACGTTTTTTATTATCGTCATTATTTTAATACGCCTAATGCTTTGGAAACTTCTATGGTGGCCATGGGTCAAAGATTTTTTACTTTGCGTTCTGGGGTTGTGTAGCCATTGAAAAAATCTGAGTTAGAAAACTAAAATCTTACATTATGAAATAGCCATTAAAACATTTCAAACTAACCAAAATGTTTATCGGGGTACTTGCCTGACGGCAGGCAGGTTCTATAGCTTGCTCCGCAAAAGGCGGTTTGAACAAAATCAATAAATATAACCACATGAAATGAGCCATTACAAAAAGTTGATACCAACCGGAAATGTTTATTGGCGAATTCAGAGCCTGTCCGCCGAAGGTGGATGACCAAAATCAATAAATATAACCACATGAAAAAGAAAAAAAGAGCTCCCCGAAGTAACAGGATGTTCCTGCGGAAAAATATTGACATTCGTGAAAGACGCAGTAAACTTTCCCTTCTGCGTTTTCTTTATCCCGAGGAAGAAGACGAATTTGGGTTTACGCTTTGCCCGGAGTGTGCAAAACTTGGCTACTGTCTCGATTCTGCCCGTAGAACTGAGGCCCGTGAGCTTGCAGCTTATGAGCAGGAAGTTTCGCTGTACAACTATAATAACGGGAAATCTTTTGCAGATTTTGTGCCTACAGTAGTATCCCCGGCGGGGCGGGGTGCATTTAGTTATGACCACATGCGTAAAGGCTGTAGTGCATTTCATGAAGATGATTTTGAAACTGCTTTTCTGCATTTTAAAACCATCACAGCTGAAGTAAGCTCAGATGCAGAGGCACAACTTTGTGTGGCTGTCTGTTTATTTTTTATGAAAGAATATCTTGAGGCTGTAGACGCTATGAGCAGATGTGGTTATTTTGGGTTTGAAAAAACACCTTCTCCGGAATTTTTTAAAGCTTTTGAGCGTATTGCCGTTTGCAGAGCAAATGAAAACCCAGGTTCTAAAGAAGATCACGTTGATGCTGTCGAACAAAAAATAAGGCAAACTCAAAGTGTTGAGTTTGATGATGTGACCGATTCTGTAGAAACTACTTCAAGTAAATTATCTTTCTCACAGACAATTGTTTGAATCTATTCTTCCGGAAGGTATGCAGGAAGCATTTGTGGCTGCGGTAGATTTACGGTTAAAGCTGCAGGAAATCAGAAATGCTGCAACCCACACTCGGGGATTTGTCAACACTGAATTCAGCGAGATTTGAGTTAGAACGAGTGCCTCATGACGCGGTGGCACTATAAAAAAACACCAACTCAAACTAACAACCCACGCTAGCAAAGCTGAAACCAGTACCACTGCTGAGCCTAGCCCCGATGGGCAGCAGTAGCTGCCGCAACTAATATGCTTCAATTATACAGACTTTTTCGTGCGGCACTACTGCAGACAGCGGGATACCGATGCTGAAGAATGAAATACGGCTGATGCTCCTAAAAAAATTTTTTACATATTTCTCCTGTACTGCCCACCCACACTATACAGTGCGTTGGTGATCTCGCCGAGGCTGCAATATTTTACGGTTTCCATCAGCTCTTCAAAAAGATTTCCGTTGGCGATGGCTACCTGTTGTAATTGCCTGAGCATGGCAGCGCTTTTGGCTTTGTGTCTTTCTTTAAATGCATTGAGGGTATTGATCTGTGATTCTTTTTCTTCGGTGGTACTGCGAATAACTTCGGTAGGAAGTATGGTTGGAGAACCGGCTTTGCTAAGGAAAGTATTTACGCCGACGATCGGGTATTCTCCCGTGTGCTTCAGGGTTTCGTAATACAAACTTTCTTCCTGGATTTTATTGCGCTGGTACATGCGCTCCATGGCGCCAAGCACGCCGCCACGTTCGGTAATGCGGTTAAACTCAGTAAGCACGGCCTGTTCAACCAAATCCGTCATTTCTTCTATAAGGAAACTTCCCTGGTTGGGGTTTTCATTTTTTGCTGTTCCAAGCTCACGGTTTATAATGAGCTGTATAGCCATCGCCCTGCGCACACTTTCTTCCGTAGGTGTGGTGATGGCCTCGTCATACGCATTTGTATGAAGTGAATTACAATTGTCATAGATCGCATACAGCGCCTGCAAGGTTGTACGGATATCATTGAAATCTATTTCCTGTGCATGCAGGCTGCGGCCACTGGTTTGTATGTGGTATTTTAATTTCTGGCTTCTGTCATTTCCTTTGTACTTATATTTTATTGCTTTAGCCCAGATGCGGCGGGCCACACGGCCGATCACACTATATTCCGGATCCATTCCATTACTGAAAAAGAAGGAAAGGTTTGGCGCAAAATCATCGATGGACATTCCACGGCTGAGGTAATACTCTACATAAGTAAAGCCATTAGAAAGCGTGAAGGCAAGTTGTGTAATCGGGTTCGCACCAGCCTCAGCAATGTGATAACCACTGATGCTGACGCTGTAGAAATTCTGTACGCTTTGCTCTATAAAATATTGCTGCACATCCCCCATTAGTTTGAGTGCAAACTCGGTAGAAAAAATACAGGTATTCTGTGCCTGGTCTTCTTTTAAAATATCTGCCTGCACGGTACCACGCACAGTTTTCAGCGCTTTTGCTTTTAGGGTTGCATAGACATCTGCGGGGAGAACATCCTGTCCGCTGAGGCCAAGTAAACGCAGTCCTAGGCCGTTGTTTCCTTCAGGTAAGGCCCCGCCGCCCGCCGCGGGGGGAGTATCGCCAACTTCTAAGCCTGCTTGAAGGGTTCCCTCCCTGGGGGGCGGGGGAGCAGTTTTTGGCAATTTTGTATGGTGTACAGGCTTTCCATCTATGCCTATATATTTTGGAAGCTGCTCTATATCATATTTATCTTCTATAAGCTTATTGACTTCTTCCCTGAGGTTATTTTCAATAATGTATTTTTCGCATTGCTGATCAATAGCAGCATTCATAAAAAAAGCCAAAAGCATCGGGGCCGGACCGTTGATCGTCATGCTCACACTCGTCTTGGGATCACAGAGATCAAAACCACTGTAGAGCTTTTTTGCATCATCAACTGTGGCAATACTTACACCACTGTTTCCAACTTTACCATAAATATCCGGGCGGTGCGCCGGGTCTTCCCCATATAATGTAACGGAGTCAAATGCAGTGCTGAGGCGCTTTGCAGGCTGTCCCACACTTACATAATGGAAGCGCCTGTTGGTACGCTCCGGTCCGCCTTCGCCGGCAAACATCCTGGTAGGATCTTCGCCTTCTCTTTTTAATGGAAAAACGCCTGCTGTGTAAGGAAATTCTCCCGGCACATTTTCCTGCAACTGCCATTGGAGAATATCTCCCCAATCTTTATATTTTGGAAGCAGTACTTTTTGGAGTACCGTACCGGAAAGACTTTTATAAGTCAGGGGTTGCCTGATCACTTTATCCCTTACGGTAAATTCATAAAATTCTTTATTGTACCTTTCTTTCAGTGCTTCCCAGTTATCAATTAATTTTTTGTTGAACAGGTCCAGCTTTTCTTCTTTTTCTGTGATCAATTTATCCAGGCTGTCATTTTTTACCAATGTGGCAGCGCCTTTCAGCTGGTAAAGCTCAGTAGCAATTGTACTTTGTTCTTTTACCCATTCATCATATTGCGCAATAGTTTCTGCTATCTCAGCCAGGTAACGTACTCTTTTTGGTGGGATAATACTCCCCTCCAGTCCATGCTGTGCAGGCACGTCGTAACTGCTAAAGGCCGAGCCAGTTTTTTTGTTGATCGTTTTAATTAATTTGGCAAACAATTCATTCACCCCGGCATCATTAAACTGCGCAGCGATGGTGCCGACAACCGGTAGTTCTTCATCTTTTGCCTGCCACAACCCATGGTTGCGTTTGTATTGTTTTCTTACGTCATGCAGTGCATCTATGGCCCCTGCCTTATCAAATTTATTGATGCAGACAAGGTCAGCATAATCCAGCATATTTATTTTTTCCAGCTGTGATGGTGCACCATATTCCGGCGTCATTACATACATACTTACATCACAAAAATCAAGGATACTGGCATCACTTTGTCCTACTCCGGCGCTCTCCAGAATGACCAGGTCAAAATTTGCAGCACGGCAGATATCCAATGCTTCCTGTACAAATTTACTGAGTGCTTTATCGCTCTCACGTGTAGCCAGGCTGCGCATGTATGCACGTGGGGATGAGATAGCATTCATGCGAATACGATCGCCCAGCAAAGCACCGCCAGTTTTTTTCTTACTAGGATCTACAGATATTACAGCAATTGTTTTGTCGTCATATGTATGTAAAAACCTGCGAACGATCTCATCGGTTACTGAGGATTTTCCGGCTCCGCCGGTGCCGGTGATGCCGAGGACTGGCCTGCACTGCCCCCCCGGCCCCCCAAGCGGGGAGTTTACCGCAATGTTTTTGTTTTGTGTTTGTAAATGTTCAATTTGATTGTTGATGGCAGATCCATTTTCTGCAGAAGTAATGGCCCTGGCGATTGTGATGATGTCTTTATTTTCATCTAATGCAAAATGATTGCTGCCATTTTTTTTATTGCCTGCAAGTTTTTCTGTTGGTGGATTTTGTTCCTTTGTTTTTTCAATCAGGTCTTCAATCATTCCTTCCAAACCCATGCTACGTCCATCATCCGGGCTGTAGATCCTGGTAATACCGTATTGATGCAACTCTTCAATTTCAGAAGGAAGAATTGTTCCTCCCCCGCCACCAAATATCTTAATGTGACCACTGCCATTTTCATCAAGCAGGTCTTTCATGTATTTAAAAAACTCTACGTGCCCGCCCTGGTAGCTGGTGATGGCTATTCCCTGCGCATCTTCTTCTATGGCACATTCCACAATATCTGCCACACTACGGTTGTGGCCCAGGTGTATGATCTCTGCACCTTTGCTTTGCAGGATACGGCGCATAATATTTATGGCAGCATCGTGGCCGTCGAAGAGGGAAGCGGCGGTAACTATTCTAACTTTTTGTGCGTCTGGAAGACTCATATAATTTCTTTGTGTGGTATGGCAAATGCATTGTTTATACTGCAAGGATAACGATGCGATAAGCGCAAATTTAAAGATTTATAGGTGAAGCGGTAGTAGAATTGAATTCAATAGCAATAACCGCCATAGCAAGATGAGTACACCCGGTAATATACTTGTAGTAAAGTAGAAAGAATAGTATCAGAATAACCGCTATTGTATGCGCTTTAGAAAGATTTCCCGGTAAGTTTCCCCTACCGGGATTACAGCTTCCCCGATGAAAATGCGGTTTCGTTCTATACTGTCTATTTTGTTTAAAGCTATAATGTAGGATTTATGCACCCGGATAAACTGTCGTTCGGGAAGTAAGGCTTCAAGTGCTTTTAATGTCATTAACGTAATCAACTTTTCTGTACTGGTGTGTATAGAAATATAATCTTTAAGGCCTTCTGCAAAAAGAATATCCTGCAGACCAACCTTCACCATTTTGCTGTCTGTTTTTATAAAAATGAAATCATTGGGACTGCTGCTCTCCGAAGGCTGTGGCGTTTCAATAGATCTTTGTGTTTTGTCTACCGCTTTTACAAATCGTTCATAGCTGATTGGTTTAAGCAGGTAATCGGTAATATTAAATTCATAACCATCCAATGCATATTCAGTATAGGCTGTGGTGAAAATCACCTGGTATTCAGTGCCGATTATTTTTAATACCTGCAACCCGGTCAGTTCCGGCATTTGCACATCCAGGAAAATAATATCTATTTTATTTTTCTGAATAAATTGTATGGCTTCAAACACATTAGTTCCGGCATGCGCTATGAATAACCCTTCTGTTCTTTCTACATAAGACTTCAGCAGATCTACTGCCAGGGGTTCATCATCAAGTATGACACATTGTTTCATTCCAAAAGATTTTATAAAATGCCGAACAACTGCTTTTATATTTTAAATAAAGAAAAGAAATCACACCAGTTTACTAACTCACTTTTATTAAGGCTGCCTCAAGGTTTACTTCCAGTATGCTGCTGTATTGGTCTTGCCTGATCAGTTCCTTCAAATTGTAATTGCCGGAGTACAGCAGGTTTAACCTGCTTCTTACATTCTTGAGTCCTATACCCGAGGATTGGTCTTTTTTAGCAGTATTTATATAATTTATGGTTACCATTTTCAGTTTATTTGCATTTATAGAAATGCAGATGGACAAAGGTTTTTTTATATTGTTTATCACGCCATGCTTAAACATATTTTCAATAAAAGGGATCAAAATCAAAGGTGCTATTTTCAGATTACCCATATCTCCCCCAATACTGTATTGCAATACAGCAGGATCACTAAGTCGTATTTTCTGCAGGTCGAGGTAGCTGGTCACATAGTTTATTTCATCAGCAAGCTTAACCATATCTTCTTCTGCATCTTTATACATGTAACGCATCAGTTGAGATAATTTTTCAATAGCCGGCAGTGATTTCTCTGACTGACTACTTACCAGCGAATAAATATTATTTAGCGTATTGAAAATGAAATGTGGGTTTACCTGGTTTTTCAGGAAAGAAAGCTGCGCAGCTCTTTTTTCTTCCAGCAAGGTGTATTTCTCTTTTTGCGATTTTAAGTTATCATCCAATATCCAGAAAAGTACGCTCATCACAATCAGTGGACCACCAAAATAAAGGTTGTCATAAGTATAATATCCAATCGTAGTACCGGGGTTGTAGTTGCTGATGCCTAACCAATATTTATATAAAACTTCTTCTACGCCATACCGCAGTGCCACAAAAGCCAGGAGCAATAAAATCCAGGCTACCCATGCCTTTTTGATCTTGCCAACTTTATAATAGCGTGGCATAATAAAGAAATAATTAAAATAAAATATGATTGGGTAGATGATCAACTCACTGATGACCAGTGGATGAAAATAATAACTTAAGGGCTCCAGTGTTTTATTATTCATGATGCCCCCCATGAGTGTACCCCATATGAATTTGTAAAACCAAAACCCTGCATGAAGTAAAATTTTTATTCCTTTTTTCATCCTGTTTTTTTTGAGACAATACCTCAATGAAGCAGTAAAAATAACATGATGCGACTTTCCCGCAGGGAATTCTTCTACCAACGCCGGTTTTTCACCGACGAACAGGCATTTCTGTTTCATCGCAAAAAAAGGACTGTTGGTATAATAGTAATCAACAGGCTACGGGAAAATTCCATTTTTGTGTGGCATTCAATGAAAGGATGCTTTATTTAAAAAAAACAACAACATGAAGCCTCTTACAATTCTTTTCTTCCTGACGCTAACCTTTTGTACAGCATTTGCGCAGCATAAAAACATTTTCTTACTGGTAGTAAATGATGCCGGGCAACCAGTAACCGGTGCAACAGTAACATTGGTAAAGCAAAGTACTGCTGCCAGTGTTATCATAATAACTAATCAACAAGGTCTGGCTTATTTTAATGTCAGCGATACCGGGAATTATTTTGTGACTATTTCTGCAACTGGTATGAAGGTTTATGAGGGAGCTCCTTTCCAGGTGAATGACATAAACGCTGTTACTGATCCTGGCAAGATCATGTTGCAAAAAAATATTGTAGACATGGCAAATGTCACAGTAACTACAAAGAAAAAATTTATAGAGATACAGGCAGATAAAACTGTACTGAATATTGAAGGGAATATTAATGCTGTAGGAAACACAGCTTTTGAACTCATTAAAAAAGCCCCCGGCATCACTGCAGACAAAGATGAAAACCTTAAACTAAAAGGTGGCGTGGCTACCATTTATATTGATGGGAAGCCCACATATCTTTCGGGAGAGCAACTGGTACAATACCTTAAAAACATGCCATCTGATGCCATTAGCAAAATAGAGATTATTGGAAATCCCGGGAGCAAATATGATGCTGCAGGTTCCAATGGCATCATTAACATAAGGCTGAAAAAAAATAAAGCTTTTGGCACAAACGGGAACCTTACCTTAGGTACCGGGTATGGTAAATATGCAAAATGGAATAGCGGTCTTTCCCTGAATCATCGCACTAAAAACCTGAATGTATTTACAGATTTTAGAAAAGGTTATAGCGAAAGTTTTAACCAACTCACTTATAACAGCATCATCAATAACGCCGGCACCACTACTTACCAGGACAGGAATAATTACTGGAACCCCGTTTCCAACTGGCTTTCTTACAAAGCGGGGATTGATTATTCGCTGGGAAAAAATACGATTGTAGGTATACTTGTAAAAAGTACTGATGACAATACGGATGCGGTGACCACCAATGAAACTATTTTTAAAAATGCAGCCCTGCAAAGAACACAAAATATTTTTACCACAAAAAATGACAACCAAAAACTGGTAAGCCATAGTTACAATGTGAACTTTAAGCAGACTCTGGATAGCCTTGGCAGCGAACTGAGTGCCGATGCAGATTATATCAATTACAACCGCTCAGCCTTAAATACCAACTACAATAATTTCATTGATGGTTCCGGCAACATTTACCGTAGTCCTTATGTTTTTCGCAATGGCAGCCCGGCGCAGATCAATATTAAAAGTATAAAAACAGACCTTACAAAAATGTGGAGTTCCGCTCAAAAAATGGAGGCTGGCTTAAAGTACAGTTATGTAAACAATGAGAACCTGCTTTCGGTAGACAGCATCGGCACAGATAAAAAATGGCAAACAGATTTTAACCGGACCAATAACTTTATTTACACAGAACAGATCTCTGCAGGTTATGTAAACTTTACCAGGGACTGGAAAAAAATAAGCTTGCAACTTGGCCTCAGGGCAGAGAATACCAGCTACAAAGGCAACAGCACCACTTTAAATCTGGTAAATGACAGTAGTTATTTTAACCTGTTTCCCAGTGCATTTATGACATATAAAATCACTGACAAAAACACCCTCAACGCCAGTTACAGCCGCCGGATAAACCGGCCATCTTACCAGTCATTAAATCCCTTCATCTCTTACATAGATCCCTTTACGCAGTTTGAAGGAAATCCAAACCTTAAACCTAGTTTCACCCAATCCTTTGAAGTAAAACACAACTTTAAAAATTTCCTATACAGCACATTGAGTTATAGTTTCACCAAAGCACAAACCAGCAATGTTATACTCCAGGACAAACAATCCGGTGCTGTAAGAAACATTACTGCCAACGTAGGCAACAGCAGTTATATTTCTTTGAATGAAAGCGCAAGTCTGCAACCATTAAAATGGTGGAGCATGGACAACAGTATAAGTTTCAGTGCCGGCAACAATTCATCTACCTATCCCGGCTACGAATTTAACCAGCCATTCTTCGGTGTAGATGTAAGCGTAGAAAATAGTTTTCAGCTGGCAAAAACATTAAAAGCACAGCTTAGTGGCTATTATAGCACACCTTACAAAGATGGCATTACCAGGGTTCGTGCTTCCTATGGCGCAAGTGCCGGGGTACAAAAAAGTGTGTGGAGTGGTAAAGCATCATTGAAACTTAATTACAACAATTTCATTGGCCCATCGGCTTACCGCAGCCAATACCTCAGCGATGACCTGAACATTAAATGGGTAAACCGCTGGGAAGGAAAAAGAGTAAACCTTAGCTTCAATTATAAATTTGGAAACAAAAATGTAAAGTCTGCCAGGCAAAGGAATTCTGCAGCAGGTACAGAAGTGAATAGGGTGAGTTTATAGTTCACAATAATGTATAAAAATAGAAACAGTCAACCGGCTATTTCTGTAGTGACAAAAATTATTCAATCCTAATATATCAACCGGGCTGCACTTATATTTGCAGGGGCAAACATCTTATTTGCCCCTGCTGCATCCTATGGGAATTTTTCTGGCTTTTTTTGTTGTTATCTTGCTAACTGCGGGCATTTATCTTTTTGGATATGCAGCCAGGCATTCTTCATTACTTTTCGTATTGTTTCTTGAACTATTACTCGGTTTAGTTTTTATATTTCCATTGCTGATATTTGCTGACAGGCTTAGTGTCAAAGAAATTTTTTCATCTCTATCATTTTCAAACTGGGCCTGGCTAAGTGGAGCTGCAGTGAGTGGCTATATCGGCGGCAATTATTTTTCTTTACTAAATTTAAAATTGGCAGGGGAAAAAGTCAATAGCCTTCTTTCACCAGCGATTACTGCATTAGCAATATTATCCGGGTTCTTTGTTTTTGATGAACATTTGAATTTTATACAAGGAATGGGTGTTTTGCTTACCTTGGTTTCAATCATATTTTTCCTGGCATACAGGAAATCATCCTATTCGCAAGGTCAACCCGCTAAAGGTTTTTTAAGTGGCCTGCTTACTATATTTTTTGTAACGCTAACTATCATCTGTTCTATCAATGCGATAAATGGGGAAGTAACTTTGTTCCAGGCCATCTGGTTGCGTTTGCTGATAGGATTTATTCTTATTCTGCCTTTTGTAATAAATCATTTACCCATCGATGTTTTTAAAAAGGACAGGAAATTTTACCTGGCGGTGTGTTCTGGAGTACTCTTACAAACACTGGCAGCCAACTATCTTTGGTTTTATAGTACCCTTCATATTGGCATTGCTATATTCCATGCTATACTTGCTACACTTCCATTATTTGTATTTGCTACTGAAGTGTTTATACTTAAGAAAGAAAAACCATCACCTTCTTTCTTAGTTGTTTCTTTTCTTGCCATCACAGGTATTTTTCTCACCACGTTTTTTTGATTGTCATATCATGTCAGGAGGAAAAAGATACTTGCAGACTAAAAAATAATATGGCCGGGCAATCTATGTAAGACACCCAAACAAACCCCTGAACAATGCCTGCGTGTGTTTGGGCAGAAAGTTTATCCCTTTTAGGGCAAGAACCCTGCTCAAACACTCGGGCCATATA
>JBBQYS010000107.1:0-10822 GCA_038208485.1 Chitinophagales bacterium | reverse complement strand
GTGCTTGTCGGTAATATTGTCGCTATACTTTTAAACACCGGTTTTGTTATTCCCTGGAACTGGGTGATAGCAGCAATTGTTGTGTGTACAGGAGTGGGCTTAGGTGCAGGTGTTTACCCCGCATATAAAGCCAGTAACCTGGATCCAATCGTGGCATTAAGGTATGAATAAGTTTTCTCATCTTTTATTAGTAAGAAGCCAGAGCGCATAAGAAGAATACATTAACCAAAGTAACTGCACTTCAACAGGCGCTGAAAATTATGGATTACAGGAAGCGAGGCAGAATGGACCACCTATTTTACATGGCATGAACCGTGCTGCTATAATTACTGAAGAAATGATGATTAAGACAATTGTAAATTAGATTTTCTTAGCAATATCAACCCGGGCAGAGAACGACACTGGTAAGGTTTTTAATTTTAAAACGTTTAATTTTATTAAAAAAATTATATGACAAAAGTTGTAATAGTACCCCTGGATTTTTCTGAAATCTCCCTCAATGCTGCACAATATGCTGCGGATATGTATAAGAACAGGGAGGATATACAACTGGTACTTTATCATTTTTATAAAAAAGAAGATGAAATAGAATCTGCAAAAAATAATTTAAACGAAATAAAAGAGAGATTAGCAGCGAGCTGTGCAAATATTGAAATGCAGGTAGAGTCGGGCAATGATTTTATAGACAGCCTTGCTAAATATGCGCACGTGAGAACAGCTTATATGATTGTAATGGGGCTTACGGGGAAATCTGCTGTTACTCAATGGTTCTCCGGCAGCAATACTTTGAAGATGGCGGAAAAGACTGTATGCCCGGTATTAATTGTGCCGGGTGATGCATCATATACAAGTACAGATAATATTCTGATAGCCTCAGAAATGCGGTATGTGGAAGAAACGCCTGTGTTGCAGGCGGTAAAGCGAGTGCTGTCAGATTTCAAACCTCGCCTGCATGTGCTCAATGTGGATGACTCACATTATATTTCCCTGACCACCGGTTTCAAGAGAGAAAGAGATAAAATGGAAGAATTGCTAGCTGAATTTAAACCGGAGTTTTATTTCATGCGTCTCTTCGATTTTCATGAGTCTATCAACTTATTTGTACGAGATCAAAAAATAGATATGATCATTATTGGCCCAAAATTCCATGGCTTCTTTTCAAAATTATTTAAGACGCAGCACACCAAGAAAATGATCTACCAAAGTAAGGTTGCAGTGTTGGCAGTGCATGAGTAATACTACGGTTGGGGAATTAATTTTTTATATTATTTGCACTAATGTTCAGGGTTAAAGCAGCAGGCTGCAGGAATTTTAAGATATAGTTGCGCAATATTATTTTCCAAAATGTAGTAACCGTTAGATGTTTTGGGTAGATATTCCGTATCTGCACCTAATCCAGGAATAACCGCAACTGTATAAATGAGCAACATTTGACACTTGTGCTGTCAACTTCCAAATGGGAAAAATGTAGTAGTACAATTAGAAATTTTTTTTATTTTCTTACAACCACACTTTTTTAACTGGATTATTTTTATATAAAAAGTATATCTCGAAATAATTAGACAGTAAAAAAAACCGGCACGTCTTATAAGATGCCGGTTTCTTCTGTAACAAATCCTGAAATTAAAAATATTTTTCTCTCAAGATTAATTGAGCGCTGCACGGCAGGCGTCAGCGCACTCACGGCAGGCTTTAGCGCAGGCTTTACAATGATCCGCTTCGTGCTTGCTGCATTCTTCTACGCAGGCTTCGCAGACCTCTATACATTCCTTGAGTAAATGTATTCCGTGAGGAGATTTACGGGCGAGTAACACAGCTGTGGTACGGCATATTTCAGCGCAATCAATATTGTTGCTGATGCACTTTGCCATCATTTGCACATTCTCTTCCCTGAGGCAGGAAGCGGCACAAAAGTTACAGGCTGCAATGCAGACGTCTAATTTCTTAATAAGTTCGTCGTGGGGAATAATGTCCATGATTGTATAAAAATTTAAAGTGTAAAAGGAAAAGCAACCGTTGGTTGCGTTGATTCACTGTAAATTTTGCAACAGCCATGCCAGAAGGTAGAATTAGTATTTACACAACCGCCGCCCTGATCTTTACCAGCTTTTCCAGCAATTCCTGTAACAGTGGAAGCGCCAGCATATTTGCTCCGTCACTTTTGGCAACGGATGGGTCAGGATGAGTTTCTATAAATAATCCATCGGCACCGGTAGCAATAGCAGCAGATGCAATGGTAGAGATCAATGAAGGGTTTCCACCGGTTACTCCGCCCGGTTGGTTGGGTTGCTGCAGGGAATGCGTGCAATCCATGATGACAGGAACATTGATTTCTTTCATCCAGGTAATGTTCCGATAATCTACAACCATGTCGGTGTACCCAAAACTATTTCCTCTTTCTATCAAACCAACTTTTGAGTTTCCGGCTTGCTGAATTTTTTCAACTGCAAAGCGCATAGATGGTCCACTGAGGAACTGACCTTTTTTTATGTTGACATATTTACCGGTGGCAGCAGCTGCTTCCAGCAAATCAGTTTGCCGGCAAAGGAAAGCGGGTATTTGTAAAATATCTACAAATTCAGCTGCCATGGCGGCTTCTTGTGCGGTGTGTATATCTGTGGTGACAGGTATGGAAAAAGTTTCCCTGATATTTTTTAAAATTTGTAAAGCTTTCTCGTCGCCGATTCCGGTAAATGAAGCTGCGCTGGTACGATTGGCTTTTCGGTAACTGGATTTAAACACGTAAGGAATTTGCAGGCTTGAACAAATGCCTGAAATCTTTTCTGCTACTGCCATACAGAGTTCTTCGCTTTCTACCACACATGGCCCGGCTATAAGAAAAAAATTATTTTCATTGTACTGCTGAGCGCTAAAAATCGCTTTTAATTGTGCATCCATCCGGCAAAAATAAGGTAGTTTTTTCTGCTGGTAAATAAACGGATGACAACTAAATATGTAGGGAAGTGTGGCCAAAATAATAAAAGTTGAGTTATACAAAGCTGAATAAAGAAAGCCGGCTGAAAGGATGGCGGATAGGAACGGCATACTGCAGACGAAGGAGGCAGTATATAGTGGATAGCCGCTGCTGAGGCTGATTTTAGCAAAAAGGCTGATAGCCCATACCCATAGAAATGCCTGATTAAAAAATAGCTGTTATTTTTGCCGAAAATCGATTGTAATGAAGAAAGATAAGATACTTGTGATTGGGGCTTCAGGGCAGATAGGGGTGGAACTGACCCTTAGCCTGAGAAAAATTTATGGTAATAATAATGTGATAGCCAGTGACCTGCGGGAACAAAATCCCTTACTGAGCAATAGCGGCCCCTATGTGAGCCTGGATGTGATGAATAAGGAAATGTTGCATGTGCAGGTGATTCGACAAGGGATTACACAGATTTATTTACTGGCAGCTATTCTTTCTGCAACCGGGGAAAAAAATCCTAACCTGGCCTGGAACCTGAATATGCAGGGACTACTGAATGTGTTGGACATAGCCAGGGAAGAGCAGGTAGAAAAAGTGTTCTGGCCCAGCAGTATTGCGGTTTTTGGCCCTACTTCGCCAAGACAAAATTGTCCGCAGCAGACGGTGATAGAACCTGTGACTGTGTACGGAATTAGTAAATATGCGGGAGAGTTTTGGTGCAATTATTATTATCACCGCTATAAAGTGGATGTGCGTAGCCTTCGTTATCCCGGCCTGATCAGCTATAAAAGTGACCCTGGTGGTGGTACGACAGATTATGCTGTGGAAATTTTTCATGAAGCGCTGGATGAAGGCAGCTATGAGAGTTTCTTAAGGAAGGATACGTACCTGCCCATGATGTATATGCCTGATGCGATCAGGGCTACGCTGGAACTAATGGAAGCTCCGCAAGAAAAAATAAAAGTGAGGACATCCTATAATGTGAGTGCAATGAGTTTTAGCCCGGAAGAAATAGCTGAGGAAATAAAAGCCCATTTTCCTGAGTTTTCAATAACGTATAAACCCGATTACAGGCAGGAAATTGCGGACAGCTGGCCACAAAGTATAGATGACAGCGTTGCACGTGAAGAATGGGGCTGGAAAGAAAGTTTTACACTCAAAGAGACTGTTAATGATATGTTTAAACACCTAAAAAAATCGTAATAGAATACTTTGGTTCATTATTTGCAAAACCCAGTTCTTTAACATAGGAATTAACCAAAAAAAAGAACAATGAAAAAGATTATTTTAAGTTTTGCTGTGGTGGTACTAGGTACTGTAGCAGTGCAGGCACAATCAAGTTTTGGAATTAAAGCAGGTATGAATATCGCAAACCTGCGTGGTGATGATGCAGGAGATACCAAGAGTTTAATCGGTGCTAATGGTGGAGTTTTTGCAAACATTCCTGTTAGTCCAAATTTTGCCGTACAGCCAGAAGTTTTATACTCTCTTGAGGGTGCAAAATCGAGTAGTAACAATGACTTTAAACTGAACCTGAATTACATTAATATACCGGTGATGTTTCAATACAGGGATGCCTCGGGGTTTTATGCCGAATTAGGACCACAGTTGGGTATTCTTACAGAAGCAAAAACAAAATTAGGTAATACAGAAACTGACGTAAAGAGTTTGTATAAATCAACCAATATTTCTGGTGCTGCAGGGCTTGGGTTTAATTTTGTACCGAGTATTGGAGTAGGTATCCGTTACTCCCTTGGACTAACCGGTATTACTGAAAGTGATTCAGATGTAAAAACTGGCAACTTTGCTATTGGGTTACATTATACTTTTGGAAAGTAATTTTCGCAATTTTAAATAATAAAAAAAACGCTGCAATTTTTTGCAGCGTTTTTTTTTATGGGATCTGTCTTCTTCCCGTAACAGACTTCTAAAATTATTAACCCGATCAAAATATTTTTTCATGAAATTGTTGACTCACAGATTTTATGTCTTTTTGCTTTTAGGAATGTTTTACGGTTTACAAAGCTTTGGTCAAATAAATTATGGATTGAAAGCGGGAGCAAATTTTTCAAAATATAATAATGATTATTTTAAAATCCTAGTTGGTGGTTTGGTTGGAGGGTATGTCAATTTTCCCTTGAATTCTAAAATTTCCTTACAACCTGAACTTTTATATTCAATGGAAGGTGCAACCGCAATTGGAGTGAATGAAAGAATGAATTTTATTAATGTTCCTGTTTATTAAAATACCAGACATCGGGTAAAGTGTACCTGGCCGTCAAGTTTCAAGGTAGCAGGTTTAATAATAAGGAAAATTATGAAACTCTAAATTTTCCGGCTGTGGGGGGGATTGGGATTAATATGTCCAACAATTTTTCGGGTGGACTGCGTTATTCATTAGGGCTGCGGAAATTGGAACAGGAATTTTATGGGAAAGAAACCCAAACCCTTACCCTTTCTTCTTCAATACCGGCTTAATAATAAGAAGAACAAATAATTACCACTCTTTCTTAAGCTTCTTATTAAACTCTACAAATGTCTCCTTGCCATATAATTTCTCACCAAAGAATTTTAATGGTGATTCCATCTGTCCTGGTTTCAGGTAGCCGGAAAAAGGTGCCGGCTGCCCGTATGGTGCTTCTATCAATATCGTATGCGGAAATTCCAGCCTACCATAGGTAAGGTACAAGGCCAGGCTGTTGATCCTGTTTTTAGCATCATAGTTATACAATTTACCATTGAAGTTTACAGAATTCTTTGATTCTGCATTGAATTTTATGGCATAGTATTTCTCATTAATATACTTCACCAGTTTTTGGTTTTTGTAGGTGTTGTTATCCATTACTTTGCACCAGCCGCACCAGTCAGTATAGAGGTCAATAATAATTGGTTTGGGAGCAGTAGCATAACTTTTCTGCATGTCTTCAAAACTCATCCAGTTAATGGATTCCTGTTGTGCAACAGCAACATTAATGAAGCAGAAACTGATCAAAACAAAAAGCAAAACTGACTTAACTTTATTCATAGTAATATTGTTGTGGTAGTAAATGAAAAATTAATGAAAAAAATCGTAGTTGCCATCACCGGAGCCAGCGGAAGTATCTATGCCTCGCTATTATTAACAAAACTACAGGAACTAAAAGACCAGGTAGCTGCTGTTGGGGTTGTTATGAGTAATAATGCAAAAGATGTGTGGGCTACTGAACTCGGTAATGACAATTATAAAAACGTTGAATTTCCTTTTTTTGATAAGAATGATTTTATGGCTCCGTTTGCCTCAGGCAGTGCGCAGTATGATACCATGATCATTGTGCCCTGCAGCATGGGTACCATCGGCAGAATAGCAGCAGGAATCAGCAACGACCTGGTAACCCGCAGTGCAGATGTAATCCTGAAAGAACGACGCAGACTGATCTGCGTGGCCAGGGAAACACCTTACAACCTTATCCACCTCAGGAACATGGAAACTATTACAGTTGCCGGTGGAATAATTTGCCCGGCCACTCCCTCTTTTTACCATAATCCTACTACAGTACAAGAGGTTGCTATGACGGTTGTAGACCGTATAATTGACCTTGCCGGTTTAGAACAAAAAACCAAACGTTGGTGTGAGGCATAAAAAAAGCAAGTTGTTAGCTTGCTTTATATCAATGAACTTTATAATTATCTAAGGTCTACCACTTCCACACCAGGATATTTTTTGGCATCAAACACAAACATTGCATCAGAAATATTCACATTTGGTTTCATAGCCGCAGTAGAATACGTGTATTTGTTCCCGGTCTTTTCAAAGATCTTGGTCGTGACGATTGAGTTGTTGCTTACGTATAAAAGTACTTTATGAAAAGGCTTTGTTTTGTCTACAGGAGTAAGTTCTACTTGCTTCATACTCGTAGCGCCAACTTTTACATTATCGTTTAGCTTGTACAAAAAGTCTTTGTCGTAAAAGTTTGTAAACAATTTCTGTGGTGTTAGTGAATTAGACGAGGCATCCAGCTTGGTGATGGTAACTTCCTTTGAAGGTGCATCATAAGTCCAGACATTACTTCCATCAGAATAAATTTCCTGGCCGGGAAAGTTAATGCGGTATTTAGCCCCTTTCATATACACAGTTCCTGCTTTTGTTCCCAGGCTTTTTCCCGCTGAGTTTTCAGCTTTTAGACTAAAATTTGCCTGAACAGATTTATATGTTTTAAACTTAGCACTAACTGCGTCCAGCACTTTTTTCGCTTCGGGATCACTTTTCCCCATTCCTTTAGGCACTTGTGCCTGTACAAGAGTAAAACTGAATAAGCCAACTATAAGCGTAACAAATAACTTCATGAGATTTTTTTTTATTTTAAAATTTTAAGTTGCAAATATAACTATCAGACCATGGTATAGGTTCGATGTTTAATCAATTTAGGGCAACAATATGTTAATACTCCCTTCATTGTCTTTTGATAATGAATAAATTATGCCAAAAATTGCTGTAGGTAAGTTTTTATCTCTTTGTACGCTTGTCACCTGCCTAACACTTATTTTTGCCACATGGCAAAAACTAAAGGTGAAACACCACTTATGCAGCAACACAATGCTATTAAAGCAAAGTATCCTGATGCTATTTTGCTTTTTCGGGTCGGTGATTTTTATGAAACATTTGGCGCTGATGCAATTGTGACAGCAAGGGTTCTGGGTATTACACTCACCAAGAGGAATAACGGGAATGCAGATGCTTCTGAACTTGCGGGTTTTCCACACCATGCTTTGGATACCTATTTACATAAACTTGTTAAGGCGGGCCACAGGGTAGCTATTTGCGATCAGCTCGAAGACCCAAAACACGCAAAAGGGATTGTAAAACGTGGTGTAACAGAACTGGTGACGCCGGGCGTAGCTACCAATGATAAGATCCTGCAGCATGACAGTAATAATTTCCTCGCAGCTGTACATTTTGCAGAAAATAAAAAAGGGGAAGCCTGGTTCGGGATGGCTTTCCTGGATATGAGTACAGGAGAATTTTTTATTGCCGAAGGCGATAAGGATTATTGTGATAAATTATTACAAGGTATGCAACCGGCTGAAGTGATCTTTCAGCGAAATAAATTAAGAAGTTTTAAAGAACTCTTTGGCAGCTCTTTTTTTACCTACACACTAGATGAATGGATTTTTGCAGAGGCTTATGCTGAAGAGGGTTTGCTGAAACATTTTGGTACACATAGCCTTAAAGGTTTTGGTATAGAAGAATTGTCGCTGGGAATAATAGCTGCCGGGGCAATCCTGCATTATTTAAAAGATACCGAGCACCCAAACCTGCAACACATTACTGCAATACAAAGAATAAACAAAGCAGAGCATTTGTGGATGGACAGGTTTACTGTAAGAAACCTGGAGCTGCTTGGCAACGAGCGTGCGCATACTTTGTATTCTACTTTAAACAATACCGAATCTCCCATGGGCGCCAGGCTGCTCAGGCGCTGGATGCTGATGCCGCTGAATGACATAACGAGAATAGAAGAAAGGCTGGAAACGGTAACCACATTTATAAAAGACACAACACTGAGGGGGAAAGTGATTTCTCTTATACAACAAACGGGAGACCTGGAAAGGCTGGCTGCAAAAGTGCCGCTGAAGAAAATAAATCCAAGGGAATTGTTGCAGGTATCAAAGGCATTGCAAAACAGTGATGCCTTAAAGAAATTAACTGCCGATCATGAAGATCCTTACCTGCAAAGACTTAGCGGCGCATTAAATGGTTGTGCTATCATCTGCCAAAAAATAGTAAAAGAGATACAGGAGAATCCACCGGTTTTGGTGGCTAAAGGAAATGTGATAGCCGCCGGGGTAGATGAAGCACTGGATGAATTGCGCAACCTGGCTGCAAACGGAAAAAAATATTTGTTGCAGATGCAGCAAAAAGAAACCGAACTAACAGGTATCAGTTCGCTGAAAATAGGCTTCAATAATGTATTTGGGTATTACCTGGAAGTGACCAATGTACACAAGGAAAAAGTGCCTCAATCCTGGATCAGGAAACAGACACTAACCAATGCTGAAAGATATATTACCGAAGAACTTAAGGGATACGAGGAAAAAATACTTGGTGCCGAAGATAAAATGACGGCTATAGAACAGCAGCGTTATGAAAACCTGTTGAACGAGCTGATTGATTTTATAGAACCCATGCAATCCAATGGTCGTGTGATGGCCATACTGGATTGCCTTTGTGGCTTTGCTGCAAATGCTATTCAGCATAAATACTGCCGGCCAAAACTGCATGATGGAGATAAATTGCAGTTGAAAGACAGCCGCCATCCTGTAATAGAACAGCATTTACCGCAGGGTGAATCATACATAAGTAATGATGTGTTACTCGATGCAGAGGAACAACAGGTCATTATTCTTACCGGCCCTAACATGAGTGGTAAGAGTGCTATTCTGCGGCAGACTGCATTGATCACATTGATGGCGCACATGGGAAGTTTTGTGCCTGCGAGTGATGCTTTAATTCCGCTAACGGATAAAATTTTCACCAGGGTAGGGGCCAGCGATAACCTCAGTGGAGGTGAAAGTACTTTCATGGTGGAGATGAATGAAACTGCGAGCATCCTGAATAACCTTACGGCAAGAAGCCTCATCATCCTGGATGAAATAGGTAGAGGTACCAGCACTTATGACGGTATTTCTATCGCCTGGAGTATTGCCGAATATTTGCACAATTCTGTGCATATGCCCAAGACTTTATTTGCTACGCATTACCACGAAATGAATGAGTTGGAAAACAGGTTTCCACGCATCAAGAATTTTCATATCACCAATAAAGAAGTTGGCAACAAGATCATCTTTTTGCGGAAACTTGCCCCCGGCGGCAGTACCCATAGTTTTGGTATTCATGTAGCAAGAATGGCCGGTATGCCACCTGAACTGATTGATCGGGCAAATGAAATTCTTGCAGACCTTGAAACAGTGAAGGAAGGAGGAAATACCAGAGAAAATATGCAGGAGGCAGTGAAGAAATTAAATGATCCCAAACTGCAACTCAGCATATTCGATGCCTATTCCATCACTTTCGAAGAGATCAGGACATTATTAAATGCTGTAGATATTAATCGCCTGACACCTGTGGAAGCTTTGCTAAAACTACAGGAGATAAAAGGGAAGTTGGGTTGATAAAAAGGAAAGGGTAAATAAAAACTTTTAGAAGATACCAAAGAGATCTAAAATCAGTTTTACCTGTTTAAGGCAAATTGATTATTTAAACCTTCTTCCCCCAGTTTTGTTGAAGTATTAAAGCATTTTTTATTATCAATTAAAACGTCTTTACATGAAAGCAATTTGGAACGGAACTACAATAGCGGAAAGCAATGAAACAGTAGTGGTAGAAAACAACCATTATTTCCCTAAAGATTCTCTGAATAAGGACCTCATCACTTCTTCTGATACACATTCAACATGTCCCTGGAAAGGAGAAGCTTCTTATTACAATGTAGAAGTAGATGGCAAAGTAAACAAAGATGCCGCCTGGTATTATCCGCAACCAAAAGATGCGGCGGCTAACATCAAAGACCATGTTGCTTTTTGGAAAGGTGTGGAAGTGATTAAGTGATTTTTCGATTAGCTGATTCGTTGATTAGCTGATTAGCTGATTCGTTGATTAGCAGATTTAAAGATGGTGAATTAGATGATAAGTGATTGGAATATTTGGCGATTAACGAATTAGTTTGTATTCAGTTTGAGTCAAGACAAAGTATGCCTAACCTTAGAGATAATCTGAATCTTTAAAAAAATCAAAAACAAAAAATCTTTATTGTTTTTTGCCAGAATACAGGATACTTTACATCACATAAAAATAGAGATCGCTTCGATTCCTCAAAGCGATCTCCAATAGAAAAAATCATATCTTAAAATTAGCTCATCAGC
>JBBQYS010000106.1:0-10941 GCA_038208485.1 Chitinophagales bacterium | reverse complement strand
TAATCCGTTGTTCTATTTTTAAAAAATAACACTGTAACACGGAGGGAAACCCGGGAAACACAGAGGGCCACAAAGTATAAAACCTCTCTCCGTGGTTCTCCGTGAAAAACTCTGTGGCTCTGTGTAAAAAAAATAATATTTCACATAGGGAAACCCGGGAAACACAGAGGGCCACAAAGTATAAAACCTCTCTCCGTGGTTCTCCGTGAAGAACTCTGTGGTTCTCTGTGTAAAAAAAATAATATTTCACAGAGGGAAACCCGGGAAAAACAGGGGACCACCAGGAATCGACCGTCCAGATTCTTGGATGTGCACTGGAAGTAAATAAACTTTTAGGCTTCCATTTATAAGAACCTGTTTACGCACAATAGATAAAAAGAAAATTAATAATTACTAAAAAAATAAGTTTCCAAATTTGTTGAATACAATATTTTAAACATGAACTAAAAATATATCAATGAAACTCATTATTAAAAATATGGTTTGTCCACGCTGTATTACTTCAGTAGAACAGATTTTAAAAGAAAATAATTTGCAGGCATCATATGTAAGATTGGGCGAAGTGATGTTGATAAAAAAACCAGGAACAAGGCAACTAAAGATTTTTTCTGAAGCGCTCCTTAGTACCGGGTTTGAATTGTTGGACGATCAAAAAACACAATTAATTGAAGAGGTAAAAAACCTGCTGATACAGAAAGTTCAAAGTGGTACTATAGAAGAACATTTCAGCCTTACAAAATTTATTGGTGAAAAAGTATTTAAAGATTACTCTTCCGTCAGCAAGCTGTTCTCCGAAGTTGTAGGCATCACATTAGAACAATTTTTCAATCTCCAGAAAATAGAAAAAGTAAAAGAATGGCTGATATATAATGAAGAGTCGGTCACGCAGATTGCGTTTAACCTTGGGTATAGCAGCACCCAGCACCTTTCCAGTCAGTTTAAAAAACTCACGGGGATGACGCCGTCACAATTCAAAAAGATAGGTGCGGTAAACAGGAAGCCAATTGATGATGTTAGGGGGGAGAAGTGAGGGATGAGGAATGAGGGATGAGGACTGAGGTTTGAGGAATGAGGGTTGAGGGATGAGGGATGAGGGACATCGAAAATTATCTAGATTAATACGGCCACTTTATTTTTATAACTCAATTAAATACAATGATAGACAAAATAGAAGCCTTTAAGCAAAGAACGAAGGTTCTTGCATTGCGTATTATTAAGCTGTTCCAGGCATTGCCAAAAACAGAAGAAGCACGAATTATAGGCAGACAGCTATTACGTTCTGCTACTTCAGTTGCGGCCAATTACCGGGCATGTTGCAGGGCAAGATCAGACAGAGAATTCTTTAGTAAAATTTCTATTGTTGTGGAGGAAGCTGATGAAACTTTATTTTGGCTGGAGTTACTTTCCGAAGCGCAAATCATTCCCAACGAAAAACTTACCCCTTTACTAAAAGAATATGAAGAGGTAGTAAAAATAACTAATAGCATTCGGCATAAAAAGAAACAGGGGTGAAGGGGTGAGGAATGAGGGCTGAGGCATGAGGGCTGAGGCATGAGGGTTGAGGGTTGATGGCTGAGGAGGAAAACCCCATTGTAAACGAGCCAACCCTCATACCTCAATCCTCATCCCTGTATTTCTTCAACCCTAAATCCTCCATCCTCATCCCTGTATTCCCTCAACCCTAAATCCTCAATCCTCATCCCTGTATTTCCTCAATCCTCATCCCTGTATTCCCTCAACCCTATATTCCTCCTCACCCCTGCCCTTTATCTGCACATTTTTTCCATAATGCTGTAACAGAGACCCATTAATTCGGACTGACCTTTGCATTGTTATAAAAAGACAATGATGAATAAAAAAATAAATACAATTCATCTTCCCTTAGCCGGAGTGGATAGTGAACACTGCGCACTGATCGTAGATAATGGACTGGATAAGGTGAAGGGCATCACTTCGCATAAGGTGGAGCTGAACAACAGGCGGGCAGTAATAACCACAGATGATGAATTGGAAACAATTCCAAGAGCAGTGAAGGCCATCAGGGATATGGGATATGACGTAGACACAGTGAAAAAAAACTTCCCGGTGCTAAATATGACTTGTGCCTCCTGTGCCGGCAGTTCGCAAAGCATGTTGGAAAACACAGCTGGTGTGGTGAAAGCATCCGTTAATTATGCCAATGCCACAGCGCAGGTAGAATATGTGCCTACCATTACAGACGCTCACAAGTTGCAAGCTGCTATGCAAAGTATTGGTTACGATCTGATGATTGATGAAAGTGAAACAGCAAAAGATGAATTGGAAGAAGTGCACCGTAAAAAGTTTGAAACCCTTAAGAAGCGAACCATTAGTTCCATAGTCCTTTCCATTCCTTTGGTGACGATAGGCATGTTTTTCATGAATATTCCCTATGCCAATTACATCATGTGGGCATTGGCAACTCCTGTTGTACTTTACTTCGGAAAACAGTTTTTTATTGGCGCCTGGAAGCAGGCAAAGCATCGGTCTGCCAACATGGATACCCTGGTGGCATTAAGCACCGGCGTAGCATATCTGTTCAGTGTATTCAATACCGTTTACCCGCAATATTGGAACAGCAGGGGACTGGAAGCTCATGTTTATTTTGAAGCGGCCGCTGTGGTGATAGCCTTTATTCTCCTGGGCAAAATGCTCGAAGAGAAGGCAAAAGGAAGCACCACGTCAGCTATAAAAAAACTTATGGGCTTACAGCCAAAAACCGTTATTGTAGTTCAGGAAGGAGGGGAGCTAGATGAAATTCCTATTGCTTCTGTAAAAGTGGGCGATACATTGCTGGTAAAGCCGGGAGAAAAGATTGCGGTAGATGGAACAGTAGCCTCCGGAAATTCTTTTGTTGATGAAAGTATGATCAGCGGCGAACCCATCCCGGTGGAAAAGATTAGTGGCGAAAAAGTATTTGCCGGAACCATTAACCAGAAAGGAAGTTTTCAGTTTACGGCAGATAAAGTGGGCGGCGAAACGTTATTAGCGCAGATCATAAAAATGGTGCAGGAAGCACAAGGTAGTAAGGCGCCGGTGCAAAAAATGGTAGATAAGATTGCAGGAATTTTTGTTCCTATCGTTATTTTAATAGCTATTGCGAGCCTGGTAACCTGGATAATATTGGGGGGAGAAAACGGATTTACACAAGGTATGCTGGCATTAGTAACCGTGTTGGTCATCGCCTGTCCATGTGCGTTAGGTCTGGCCACACCAACGGCCATCATGGCGGGAGTGGGTAAGGGTGCAGAAAATGGAATTTTAATTAAAGATGCCGAAAGCCTGGAACTGGCAAAAAAAGTGGATGTCATCGTGCTGGATAAAACTGGAACCATCACCGAAGGGAAACCGGAAGTAGCAGCCATAGCCTGGAAAGATGGAGCTGCAGAAGATGAATTATCCAACCTGCTTTTTAGTATCGAGCAACAATCTGAGCACCCTTTGGCAGAAGCTGTAGTGCGTCATTTAAAAGATAAAAATTTTAAACCCTTACCTCTTGATAAGTTTGAAAGCATTACCGGCAAGGGTGTGCAAATAATGTATGAGGGCAATACTTATTTTGTGGGTAGTCCCGCTCTTTTAAAAATGGAAAAAATTATTATAGAACCTGCCCTGCAGCAAAAAGCAGACACATGGCTGGCCCAGGCGCAAACAGTGATATGGCTGGCGGACCGTGAAAATGCTTTGGCTGTCATTGCTATTACTGATAAAATTAAAGCCACCTCTATCCAGGCAGTTAAAGAATTACAAGAAGCGGGTATTGAAGTATACATGCTTACCGGTGACAATAGCCAAACAGCAAAAGCTATTGCGGAGCAGGCGGGGATAGAACATTATAAAGCCGAAGTATTACCAGCTGATAAAGCGGCTTTTGTAAAAGATTTGCAGCAACAGGGAAAAGTGGTCGGCATGGTTGGCGATGGCATCAACGACAGCAATGCACTGGCACAAGCTGATGTGAGCATTGCTATGGGCAAAGGCAGCGACATTGCCATGGACGTTGCTAAGATGACCATCATATCATCCGATCTTTCTAAAATTCCACAGGCGATTAAGTTGTCAAAGCATACCGTTGCAACCATTAAGCAGAATCTGTTCTGGGCATTTATTTACAACATCATCGGCATACCCATCGCAGCAGGCATTTTGTACCCGTTTACAGGTTTTCAGCTGAACCCGATGATTGCCGGTGCCGCCATGGCATTGAGTAGCGTGAGCGTGGTAAGTAATAGTTTGCGTTTGAAATGGCTGAAGTTGTAAACAATAATACTTTGTTCGCTTTAAAGTTAAATTACTAAAACTATCATCAATGTTGCCATAAAAAAGATTTGTTGAATGAGGATGTTACCAGTGAGAATTAATAAAAGCTTCGACGGGAAAACTATTTTGAGTGGTTAGCATAAGAGCGTTTGTATTGATGACTATAGCCGACGTCACCATGCTTACTCCTTTAATATTGATTCAGATGGGTGCACAATATGAAGTGAATAATTAAAAAAAAATCAACAAATCCTGGGCAACTGTTCCCCGGTAAGCATGTTAAGCATTCTTCTGCCGCCGATGCTACTGGTCAATATCACTTGTTTGGGATGATCCGTTGTTACAGAACCAATAATTGCAGCGTTAATACCTGTGTCTGTAGCCCTTAATAGACTTATAACCTGTTCTGCAATTTCACCTTTAACAGCGGCAATAAAGATCCCTTCATTTGCGACGTATAAAGGATCTAATCCAAGCATTTCGCATGCACCTTCTACCTGCTCATTTAAGGGTATAGCATTTTGTAAAAGATCAATTCCCAGGCCGCTGTCTTTTGCCAGTTCATTCAAAACCGTTGCCACACCACCTCTTGTGGGATCACGCAAGAAATGAATATCCTCACCAAAAAGATCCAACAAATTAATTACTGCGGGTGCGAGGTTGCAGGTATCGCTTTCAAGATGGGTTTCAAAAACCAATCCTTCACGAACTGACATGATCGCAATACCATGTGTAGCCACATTTCCGCTCACAATTATTTTATCGCCAGCCCTTACGTTTGTTGCAGCAATTTTTGCTTTTGGATGCACTTCACCAATGCCGCTAGTGTTCACAAAAATCTTATCACCGCTTCCTTTTTCTACAACTTTTGTATCACCTGTTACTACTTTTACATTTGCTTCTTCGCAGGCAAATTTTATTGCTACTAAAATTTCCCAAAATTCTTTTACCGATAATCCTTCTTCAATAATAAAACTTAAAGACAGATATTTTGGTGTTGCACCGCACATGGCAAGGTCATTCACAGTTCCATTCACAGCCAGCTCTCCAATATTTCCTCCGGGAAAAAATACAGGTGTTATTACAAAACTATCTGTAGTAAAAGCTACTGGATTGTTTAGGTGCAAAAATGCCCCATCATGATGCTGATCCAGGAAATCATTTTTTAAAATATCAAACACACCGCTGTTAAGAAGATTATGGGTTAATACGCCACCGCTTCCATGTCCTAAAGTAATAATGTCGAAATCCAGCTTTGGCATCGGGCATTGAAGCTGCATGTTTATTTTTTTATTTTGAAGTGCTGTTTCTGCCATGAATATTTTTTAAATTAAGTATAACGTTCCAGGCAAGATGTCCAATGGATGCTGATAAAAGAATTGCGAAGCAACAGTGAATACCTAAAAAACAAATACTGGAATCTTAAAAATAATTTTCTTGTTTATTATGATTTAAAAAAACTCAGGCTTCCACGTTTTCCACTTCATTCACTGCGGAATAAAAATGATAGTAGGTTGCACAGGATCCCTCAGAAGAGACCATCGGTGCCCCGAGTGGATTTGAGGGTTTGCAAAGCGTGCCAAAATTCGCACAGTCCAAAGGCTTTTTCAATCCTTTCATAATTGCGCCGGCGATACAGGTTTCGTTTTCTTTGGTTTCTTTTAATGGCACATCGAATTTTTTTGTGGCATCAAACGCTACATATTTTTCTTTTACTTCCAGGCCGCTTTGCGGAATAACATCCATGCCACGCCACATACGGTTACTTATTTCAAAGATTTCCATAATAGCTTCCTGCGCCGGAATATTTCCTTTTTCCCTAACCACCCTTGCATATTGATTTTCCATTTTGAACTCGCCTTTTTCCAGTTGCCGAACCACCATCAAAATTCCATGCAACAGATCTATCGGTTCAAATCCTGTTACAACAATTGGCACTTTATATTTTTCTACGATTGGGTAATACTCACTGTTGCCCATTATGGTGCACACATGCCCAGCAGCCAGGAAAGCCTCTACTACGGTTTCAGGATCGCTCAATAAAGCTTCCATAGCCGGTGGCACCAACACATGCGAAGCAATGATGGAATAATTTTTTAAATCCAGCTGATGCGCCAGGATAACAGATAATGCATTTGCCGGTGCTGTCGTTTCAAAGCCCACGGCAAAAAAAACTACTTCTTTGTCGGGATTTTGCTGGGCTAATTTTACTGCTTCCAGTGGCGAATATAAAATACGAACATCGGCCCCTTCTGCTTTTGCCTGCAATAAACTTTTTTCTGAGCCGGGCACTCTGAGCATATCGCCAAAAGAACACATGATCACTTTTTTTTCTACTGCCAGGTAAATGGCACGGTCAATTAAGTGAATAGGTGTTACACAAACCGGGCAGCCCGGGCCATGCACCATCGTTATTTCTCTAGGTAACATTTGCAGCAAACCATATTTTACCAGGCTATGTGTTTGTCCGCCGCAGACTTCCATAATAGTCCATGGACGGGTGACTGTTTTTTTTATTTCATCCAGGTATTGAGCTGCTAATACTGGATCCCGGTATTCGGTTAAGTACTTCATGTGTTTCTTTTATTTAATTTTTAGCCACATGCCCGCCTGACCGGACGGCCAGGGAATTCGCTTTTAATTAATTTTTGCTTTCAACTATATAAAGGCTCATTTCATGACATTAATTTTGTTATGATTACCTCACTTTGTTTGGCTAATGCTTCTTTTGTAATAGTTTCATCAACCGGGGAATTATATAATTCATCCAGCTCATTCATCTGCTCTAAAAATTTGAGAGAACTTTTGGCTTCTTCTTCGTCTACAATACTTATGGCAACACCAACATGCACCAATACATAATCATTTTCTTTTGCCTCAGGAACCAATTGTAAATTTATCTCTTTTACAATGCCGCCAAGTTCAACTTTGCCCATGCTCATGAATCCTTCTTTAAAAGGTTCTATTGATTTTATTCTTCCGGGAATGGCTAAGCACATGATCGTTTATTTAAAATGAATAAGCAGTGAGAATCGCTGTCGGAGAATCAATTTACACCTTTTTTTGCTTTGCTGCTTGTTTACTGATTAGAAACCAAATTAACTGCCCAAAAGAAATATTTTCATCATTGGGAGAGAAGTCTTTGTTATAGTATAGTTCATATTTCTCTCCCATAATTTTCAGAACAAGGTCTACCAATAATGCGTTTTGAAAAACGCCACCACTACAACATATTTTGTGACAACTGTTTTTAACGGCTGTTTTTCGGATGGATAAAACCAGCTGTACATGAAACCAGGCAGCTATTTCAGAAGTGGCTATCCCTTTGTTGATCATGTTTATAATTCGCGCCAATAAATTATGAGCAGATAAAATATTTTTTGTTGAATTTTCTTCCAACCAACACTCAGGAATATCTAATTTTTTTTTAAAATAATGGCATGCTTCTTCTTCCAGCAACATCGCGGCTTCCCCTTCAAAGCTTGCTTTATCAATTAGTCCGAGCATCGAAGCTACGGCATCAAACAACCTTCCTATACTCGAAGTTTTAAGTTCATTTTTTTTGATGAGCTGTTTATAATTATTCCATTCTGCCGGGGAAAATTTTGGTTGAAGAATACCAGCTGCTGCTTCCATTTCTGAGCAAATAGAAAAAGCGGAGAGCCGGGGTTCACTTGCCATTTTATCCCCTAAAATATGATTGAAATATTCAAAATGACCTGTACGCAAAAATGTATGCTGATGATAAGTAAAGAATTCACCTCCACATATTTGTCCGTCATTGCCAAACCCTGTTCCGTCCCATATTACACCGAGTATTGGTTCTTTTTCACCGGTCAAATTATGCTCTCCCAGCACCGATGCAAAATGCGCTTCATGATGCTGAACTTTTATGAATGGTATGTTCCAATCTCCAGATAATTTTTGTGCAGATTGAGTTGTAAAATAACCCGGGTGCTTGTCTGCAATAACTATTTCAGGTTTTGTTTTAAATAATTTTAAATAATGATCTAAATTATTTTCAAAATTCTTCTGGGCATCATAATTACTTGTATCACCCAGGTACTGGCTTACATGAATATTTTGTTCGTGCAAAAGTGTAAAACTGCTCTTCATCATTGCCCCGGTTGCCAATATTGTTTTATCAGAAAGTGATAATTGTTTATCCAGGTAAAAAGCGGCAAAACCCCTGGCACGTCTTAGTATAATTCGTTTTTTATAATACGGGCTGTATTGCACAACACTATCATCCTGCGGAGTAATAATTTCACGATCATTCACCAGGATAAAATCAGCAATCATACTTAATTCATGTAATGCAACATCATCTTCATAAATTATTGGGGCATTACTTAGGTTTCCGCTGGTTGCAACAATTGGTTTCGTAAACTGCTGCAGTAACAATTCATACAATGCTGTGTAAGGAAGCATCACGCCTATCTTTGAAAGTCTTGGAGCAATTTCTGGTAAGGCAATCTTTGTATTTGCGTTGTCTTTTACTTGTAATAAAACAATTGGAGCAGTGACGGTTTCTAACTCTTTTTTTTCCTGCTCATTAATTTCTACTTCGGTTAGTAAATAATTTATACCCGGAAACATTAAAGCAAATGGTTTTGCAGGACGGTGTTTTCTTAACCGTAATTCTTTAATTGTTTTTTCATTTGAAGCATCACAGGTGAGCAGGTAACCGCCAATTCCTTTTATGGCAACGATCTTTCCAACATTCCACAGGCCGCAAATTTTTGTAATGATTTTACTTTGATCTTCTTCCACAACGGTTTGTTTGTCATCGAACAACTTCATTGTAACACCACAATCAGCACAAGAATTCGTTTGGGAAAAGTGCCTGCGATTCTTGGGGTCATTATACTCTTCACTACATTGGCTGCACATTTCAAAGGTTTCCATTGCAGTATTCTCCCTGTCGTAGGGCAATTGTTTAATGAGAGAATGGCGTGGGCCGCATTGCGTACAGGTGGTAAATGCATAATTATAACGGCGGTTCGTTTTGTCTGAAATATCCAGGCGGCAATCTATGCACATCGCAAAATCAGGAGAAATAAGAAGAAGTGGTTTTTCATCACTACTGCTTTTAATAATTTTAAAATCTTTATAATCAACCTCTGAAATTTCTGTAATGCTATGTGAAGTAATATGAGATAATTTCGGTGAATTAGAAATCAGTTCATCATAAAAATCTATTGCTACTACTTCATCTGCATTTAACCCGATGTGTACACCATCACCGGAATTATTTACCCACCCATTTAGTTTAAATTTTTGTGCAAGCTGATAAATGAATGGACGAAATCCAACACCCTGTACTTGCCCTTGTATATGAATATGCCAGGTATTTTTTTTCAAATCAATAAAATAAATGATTAAATCCGCAGGTTGGAATTAGCGCTGAGCATCCTCAATTCTTCATGTGCTTCTTCTGTAAGGTTTGGCAATATCAGCCCCCAAAGGTCAGCGATAAAATCTTCTTCATTCAAATGATCGAGCCCCTTTATTTGTCGGGCATACATCCAGTTATCCATCGTCATCCAAAAGAGCCATGCAAGCTGTTTGTACTGATTGTCTCTCATGGGAGCCAGGAAAGTATTTCTGTCCACATTATAATTAAACATCCATTCAATCTGTTGTATCTGCCAGGCAATATGTTGCTGATGTTTTTCTTTTATAGATGGGTATGCACGCAATACTTCCAGGGTATCCAGATAAAAGAATAAATAGTGCTGCTGACATTTAAAAATATCCCGCAATTGCCGGTTGATATCTTCAAACAAGTGCGCCATTCTAAATTCAAATAAAGAAGTTTCCTGTGCCTGTTTTAATTCATCGTACAAAGTTTCCACAATGTAATCTTTATGATTAAAATGGTAGGCTAGATTTCCAACACTTATACCACCAAAATCAGCAATGTGTTGCAGGCGTACATTTACAAACCCGTTTTTATTAAACAGTTTCAATGCCCTGTCAAGTATGTAAGGTTTTGTATGCTTCACAATTAAATATTCATAAAGTAATACGTTATTAAAATTTGCGTAACTCCATTTCCAATTGCAACTGTACAATAAACGAACCTATTAATTTTAAGTAAAATAAGATTAATGCCTTGTATCATCTATAATTAAATTAATTCTTTTACTGAGCCATTAAAAAAATTAATACAGTAGACTCAATTTATTATTAATATAGAATTGATTATTAATACTATTTAAACTTTAAATGTTGATATCAATAACAGACAAATTTGCTCATTGGATGGCTAATAATGGTATTGCAGTTTTACGCATCAGGATTGGTAAAATCATTTTATGATTTGGATTTAAAATATTTCCCCGATTTAAGCTCTATTGAAAATCCGGAAGCTCTATCAAAAATTACCTGCACTCATTTTTAGAAAATGTTTTCTATAAATAACAGCATGATTTTTGGAGAATGCTTCTACCTTTAAGAAAATTACCATTATATGGTATCAGTAAATTCTTTATACGGAAATTTTTCACCAACGGGAATTAAACTCAATGGTTCTTCGCAGCCAACTTTGGCAGCCGATGCATTAGATGTAGTACATGTCTTCTGGTTAGCCGGTATGAGTTGCGATGGTTGTTCTATATCTACCGTTGGTGCTACTGCTCCCTCTGCAGAGTCGCTTAT
>JBBQYS010000105.1:0-10958 GCA_038208485.1 Chitinophagales bacterium | reverse complement strand
AATGCCTCGTATGCTATAACACCCACTGCAGCAGCTACTCCTGCCAATAATAATTTTTTGGAAGTATTCATGAATTTTTGTTTTAAAGTTTAGAAACTAATTCTTTCTTTAAAAGAATCAAAAGTCATGCTAATTGTAGGTGAGAATGACGACCATTTTTTTTCAGCGCCATTGTTATGTTGTTTCACCAACAACACATATGAATATTTTACGAACTAAAAATAAGCATTCCTGCAAATCAAATTCCAGGGAATTTATCTTACGCTCCTGAGAAGAATTATAATGATGGTTCCTGAAGTTTTTTAAAATGGCAGCTGGAGGCGGTAGATCTAACAACAATGGGGGAAGTGGAAAATACCAACAAATTCAAAAGGTATCAGCTTGTTATTTTTAAATATCCCATGGATTAATAACTGGCAGGCCATTGATATTTGTAAAGTCGGTGAAGTTGCGGCTAAGGAGTGATAAATTATAAACAAGAGCAGTAGCTGCAATGATAGCATCAGGCAATTTAATGCTGTAAGCTTTGCGTAAGTCGGCGGTTTTTAATTTTATAGATTGTTCCAGTTCTATTACAAAAGCATCATAACTATGCAGGGTGGAACTTTAAAGACACGAACTATGATAATAAAATTCTCTCGTGAATGCCCATGCATCTTCTTCAAGAATACTTATCCTCCCTAACTTCTAAAAAGAGCCCCCTCATCTGGAAAGGACTCTCTATTAAAAGTATTTTGTATAAATAAATTCCTTTAATTCTTCCCCTTCTTCCTCTCCGCCTTCATCGCATCCAAAATCTGCTGCTGTGAGGGCAGGGGAGGGTCTTCCATTTTTTTAATGTAGACCACAAAATCACGGCATACAATAGGGTTCGATTTTAGCGCCACTTTAATTCTGACTTTTTCATAGGTAGGGTTATCCCCAATCAACAAATTGTTGCCGTGAAAAACTCCTTGATCGCTGCTGAATGCAATATAGGTACTGTCGAGTGGCAGGTAAGTTCCATTGCTCAAAAGCCCGTCCACATTGATGTAATTGTAATTCCCTTTCTTCAGGCTGTCGGTATACAGGTTTACAAAAATGCTGTCTACTTTTTTTTGTGCAAACAATTTACCGGAGCAGCATAATAATAAGACAAGTATAATTTTATTCATAGCTGTAAATATCAATCAATCAGGTTCCGGTTGCAGTTAAGGCACTCATAAATTCAAATACTTTAACAGCATCTTTATGACAGCATGCCTTAATTTGAAATGCCAACCCGCTGTTGCAGGAAATTAGTTTCATTTACCTGGTCCAGCATAAAGAGGGCAAGGTCGCCAGATTTTATATTATAATTTCCCTCGGGCATTTCATTAGCTTTTGTGGAAAATATTCCTGTAGCATCTCCTTCATTGATCTGTGGCGGGCAAACCATGGTCCAGCCCAGGCTCGAAGCCTGCATGGCTTTCAGTGCTTTCTCATGTTCCCAGGTCACGGGTAAGAATTCCTGGGGGAACTCAGGATCTTCAAAAAGCATTTTTTCATTCGGCCCATCCAGCAATCCCATTCCACCAACGGCGATCAATCGCTGAACTTTTGCTTTTTCCATTTGTGCTACGATCTTTTTCATGCCCAGCGATCTGGTATTGTTAGCTCCGTCCATACTTCCTCCAATGGTACTAAGCACAACATCGCAACCCTTGATGGCTTTGTACAGATCACCATCATCAAACAAAGCACCGGTAATCAGCTTCAGGTTTTTATCTTCCCTGAATCCTGCGGTGAATACATTTCTTCCGTATGCCCGAACTTCATCACCATTTAGCAATGCCTGGTTGACAAGTTCCTTGCCCACCATACCTGTTGCACCAAAAATTGTAAGAATCATAATTGTGTTTTTTATGTACACTTTAAGGTAAAACTTTACTCGTGATTAAAAATTATTTTTCTTACTCAATTTACTGTCGCATATTTGCACAAATAAAAATGAAACAAATTAAATTAAATAACAACTGGTGGTGGAGCATTACTGATTAGTATGTGCCCAGACCGTTGTACCATTTATTCTATAAATATTTCAACCCCGGCACTAGCCGGGGTTTTTTCGTATATGAAAACAAGATTTGCAAATCAAGCATAAGATGAAGAAAATTACATTTAAAACAACTTCCCAAAGCCTGCTGGCAGACGTATACACTCCAGTGGGTATTTACCTGAGGCTAAGGGACAATTACCGGGATTCGATTTTGCTGGAAAGCAGTGACAACAAGGGCGGAGAGAATAGCTTCTCTATTATTGCAGTAAATGCAGTTGCCGGAATAGAAATAGATAATGGCAGTAAAGCTGAAATAAAACTGCCCGGTCATCCACAGGAAAAAATAGCTATCGAGGGTAAAAAAACAACCGATATCCTGTATGATTTTTTACAAAAATTTGAAGCAGAAAATGCGGATGATAAGATCAGCAAAATGGCTTGCGGGGTATTTGGCTATTGTAGTTACGATGCTGTTCAATTGTTTGAGCAGATCAGTTTTCGTAACAGGGAAGAGGAAAATATCCCAATGGTCAGGTACAGGTTGTACCAATATGTCATCATCATTGATCATTTCCGGGATGAGCTGCATATCTGCGAAAACCATTTCAACGGCGTAGATTCTGACCTGAAAAAACTCATCAGTCTTATCAAAGGAAGAGATGTGCCTTTGTTTCCTTTCCACCTTGATGGAGCGCTGAGTTCCCCGGTGACGGATAAGGAATATATGCAGATGGTGGAGAAGGGAATAGATGCCTGTAACAAAGGAGAAGTGTTCCAGGTGGTGCTTAGCCGTAAGTTCCATCAGCAGTTTTTGGGAGATGATTTTTTATTGTATAGGGCATTGCGCAGCACCAACCCAAGCCCTTATCTTTTCTATTTTGATTATGGCGATTACCACATAGCCGGTTCATCTCCGGAGGCACAAGTGATTGTAAACAACGGGAAAGCAATCATGCATCCTATAGCAGGTACAGTGCTCCGTTCTGCCAATGATGCAGAAGACCAGGAGCGGGCAAAACAACTGGTGAACGATGAGAAAGAAAACGCTGAACATGTGATGCTGATAGACCTTGCCAGGAACGACCTGAGCCGGATAGGTGACCAGGTAAAGATTACTAAAAACCGTGAGGTGCAATATTTCTCTCATGTCATACATATGGTGAGCGAGGTAGTTGCCAATGTGCCAACAGATAAAAACCCATTTGACATCATCGCGGCAACTTTTCCTGCCGGTACCCTGAGTGGCGCACCAAAATACAGGGCCATGCAACTGATAGATGAATGGGAAACCGAGCACCGTGGCTCCTATGGTGGAGTAGTAGGTTTTATAGGTCTGAATGGAGATGTAAACCACGCCATTATCATCCGGTCATTTTTTAGCAAAGACAACAAAATAACGCTACAGGCCGGAGCTGGTGTAGTAGCTAAAAGTAAGCCTGAATCGGAACTGCAGGAAGTAAACAATAAAATAGCGGCATTGAAAACAGCTATGGAAAAAGCAAGCCTGATGGGCCTAAAAAATTAATTTATAAATCATGTCAATGAAGATCCTGATACTCGATAATTACGATTCATTTACCTACAACCTGGTACATGCTGTAGAATATATCAGCGGAAATAAAATAGATGTTTTCCGCAATGATAAAATTTCCCTGGAAGAGGTTGGAAAATATGACAAGATCATTCTTTCCCCCGGTCCAGGATTACCAAAAGATGCCGGTATCATGCCAGCCCTGATCAAAGAATATGGAGCAACGAAAACGATACTTGGCGTTTGTCTTGGCCACCAGGCTATCACAGAATGCTTAGGTGGCACATTATATAATATGCCCAAAGTGTATCATGGCGTAGCTTCGGACATCAAGGTGTTGAAGCAGGACAATATAATCTTCAAAGACCTTGCGGCAAGCCTGTCTGTAGGCCGTTACCACAGCTGGATCTCAGAGAAAATAACTTTTCCGGCAGACCTGGAGATCACTGCAGAAGATGAGAATGGATTTATTATGGCCCTGGCCCATAAAACTTTCGATATCCAAGGGGTGCAATTTCACCCGGAAAGTGTACTGACCCCTGATGGAAATAAAATGTTGGAAAACTGGCTTAAAGCTTAAAAAATAAAATTAGAATGACTGGATTAAAACCACAACTGGCAGCTCTTTTCGATTACAACAGCTTGCAGCGAAGCGAGGCTGAAGAGATTATGTTGCAGATTGGAGAAGGCAAATTTAACGAGGCAGAACTGGCCGCATTTATTTCGGTATTCCTGATGCGTAGTGTGACCATAGATGAGTTGCAGGGCTTTCGGGATGCGTTATTGCAAATGGCTATGCCAGCAAACCTGCAGACAAATGAATTGGTAGATATTGTAGGAACCGGTGGCGATGGAAAGGACACATTTAATATTTCTACACTAAGCTGCTTCATTGTAGCAGGAGCGGGGCACAAAGTAGCCAAGCATGGCAATTACGGCTCTTCTTCTATTTCCGGTGCCAGCAACCTGATGGAATTCCTTGGATACAAATTTTCGACAGACAGCGATAAACTAAATGCTGAATTGGACAGATCAAACCTTTGTTTTCTCCATGCACCGTTGTTTCATCCCTCGTTAAAAGTGGTGGGTAGTCTCAGGAAAAATCTTGGTTTCCGTACTTTTTTTAATATGCTGGGACCACTTGTAAATCCTGCTGATCCTGCT
Source organism: Chitinophagales bacterium (assembly GCA_038208485.1). GTDB lineage: Bacteria > Bacteroidota > Bacteroidia > Chitinophagales > Chitinophagaceae > Ferruginibacter. The sequence goes on along the minus strand of JBBQYS010000105.1, from coordinate 6,246 downwards.
TTTCAGCTCATCGGTGTGTATAACCTGGAAATGGCACGAATATATAAATATATGCTGCAGCAGCAGGATAGAAATTTCTGTATCATTCATTCACTGGATGGCTATGATGAAATATCGCTTACCGGAGATACCAGGGTAATCACCAACAAAACCGAAAGGGTGTATAGTGCACAGCAATTGGGTAAACGAACGGTGTCACCGATTGATATTTTTGGTGGCAACAGCGTAGAAGCATCTGCAAAGATATTTACCGATATCCTGCAAGGAAATGGTAGCTGGGCACAAAATGCGGTAGTGCTGGCAAATGCTGCCATGGCGCTTCAGCTCACGGGGCAATACGATAATTATGAAGCCTGTTACCAAAAAGCGGTGGAATCGCTGGAAACCGGGGCCGCATTTAAAACCATGCAGAAACTGATCAACTAATGAACATACTGGAAAAAATAAAAATAAGGAAGCTGCAGGAAGTAGCAGCGGCAGAGCAGGTGATTGGCGAAAACGAATTGAGCAAGACAGCTAACATGCAGAGAACTTGTTTATCGCTCAGAAACTCCCTGCTTGCACCCGGCTCATCAGGTGTGATAGCCGAGTTTAAAAGAAAATCGCCAAGCAAGGGTTTTATTAATGAGCTTGCAGATGCAGCAGGTATTACAGCTGGTTATACAAAAGCCGGCGCTTCCGGGTTATCAGTACTTACAGATATTGATTTTTTTGGTGGAAGCATTACTGATTTCCAACAGGCGAGAGAAAATAAAATCCCAATTCTAAGGAAAGATTTTATTGTGACGAAATACCAGGTTGTAGAAACCAAAGCACTTGGAGCCGATGTCATGCTATTGATCGCAGCCTGCCTGACACCAAAGGAAGTGAATGAGTTTGCAACCCTTGCCAAAGAACTGGGCCTGGAGGTTTTGCTTGAGCTGCATGAGGAAGAAGAACTGGATCATATCTGTAGTTCTATTGACATGATAGGAATCAACAACAGGAATTTAAAAACATTTGAAGTGGATATTGACAGGGCACTGCGTCTTTCGAAACAATTGCCCGTTGATAGTGTTAAGATTGCCGAAAGTGGTATCTCGGAAGTAGAAACGGTAAAAATGTTTCAGGCTGCGGGCTACAGCGGTTTTTTAATGGGAGAACAATTTATGAAGCAGGCCGATCCTGCAAAAGCCTGTGCTGATTTTATTTCCTCCATGAAAAATTTCACACAGCTCTAATACAAAAGAGGAAGGGTTTTAAAAACGCTAATGTTACCTTCGCAGATCAATAAAAACTTCAGAAAAGTAAACATTAAACAGAAAAAATTAAAGAAATGAATATTAAAGTTTGTGGAATGACCTCCGGAAAACAAGTCAATCAGCTCGAAGGAATGAATATTGATTTTGCCGGGTTTATTTTCGATAAAAATTCTCCCCGTTATGTTGGAGATAAGATCAAAGGAGATGAAGTTGCCGAAAGTGATTTTGACCTGAAAAAAGTAGGTGTTTTTGTAGATGCTCCGATAGAAGAGATCCTCCATGTAATAGATGATTTTGTTTTGGATGTAGTGCAACTCCACGGTGATGAAACGCCGTTGTTTTGTGAAGAACTTTCGGAAGAAATAGAAGTGATCAAAGTATTTAAATTAACTCCTGGTGAGGAAGTAGATATAGATGAACTTGTGGCAGATTATGATGACTGCTGCGATTATTATTTGTTTGATACTTCCGGGGAAAATCCTGGTGGAAACGGTAAAAAATTTGACTGGAACATTTTAAAAAATGCCAAGATAGAAAAACCATTTTTCATCAGCGGTGGCATTGAAGTAGCTGATGCAGCTGCATTAAAAGCCTTTAAACACCCGGATTTTTTTGGTGTAGATATCAACAGCAAATTTGAAAAAGAGCCGGGAGTAAAGGATATGGCTAAGGTGCTACAATTTAAACTGGCATTGAAATAATTTTCATTGCTTTTACTAACTGATATTTTTTATGAGTGATTTGAATAAATATAACCGTCCGGACAGGAATGGTTATTACGGGGAATTTGGTGGTGCTTTCGTGCCGGAAATGCTTTATGGTAACGTGCAGGAATTGCAAAAGAATTACCTGCGCATCACCGGCACCAGGAAGTTTAAAAAAGAATTTAATGAGCTGCTTGCTCAGTATGTAGGCAGGCCAACGCCATTGTATTTTGCGGAGAACCTCAGTAAAATATTTAATACAAATATCTACCTGAAAAGGGAAGACCTCTGCCATACCGGTGCACACAAAATAAACAATACCATCGGGCAAATTCTTGTAGCAGAAGCACTGGGTAAAAAACGCATTATTGCAGAAACCGGTGCCGGTCAGCATGGGGTAGCTACAGCAACTGTTTGTGCACTTCGTGGGTTGGAATGTATCGTGTATATGGGTGAAAAAGATATAGAAAGACAGGCGCCAAATGTGGTAAGAATGAAAATGCTGGGTGCTACAATTGTACCTGCCACAAGTGGAAGTAAAACCCTGAAAGATGCTACCAATGAAGCGATCAGGGATTGGATGGGAGACCCTGATAATACTTATTACCTCATTGGAAGCGTGGTGGGACCACATCCTTACCCGGATATGGTGGCAAGGTTTCAGAGTGTGATCAGCAAGGAAATAAAAAAACAATTAAAGGACCTCAATGGAGATAGTAATCCAACACATGTCATAGCCTGTGTAGGTGGTGGAAGTAATGCGGCCGGTGCATTTTATCATTTCCTGGGAGAGAAAAAAGTGAAGATCATAGCTGTAGAAGCAGCGGGCCTCGGTGTAACATCCGGTGCTAGTGCCGCAACTACCGCCCTGGGAACCATCGGAATTCTTCATGGCAGTAAAAGCCTGCTGATGCAAACCAGTGATGGACAGGTGGTGGAACCACATAGTATTTCTGCAGGACTGGATTACCCCGGCATAGGCCCAATGCATTCCAATTTATACAGCAGCAAAAGAGCCAACTTCGAAAATGTAACAGATGCTGAATCGCTGGAAGGCGCATTTTTACTGGCCAAAAAAGAAGGTATCATTCCTGCACTGGAAACAGCCCATGCTATAGCAGTGCTTCATAAACTGGAGTTTAAAAAATCTGACAGGGTAGTAATTTGTCTGAGTGGCAGGGGAGACAAGGATATGGAAACTTATATGAAAAATATGACTGATTAAGCTGTGCAAATGAAAAACAAACTAGATATTTTATTTGGGCAGAAGAAGAAAAATGTATTGAATATGTATTGCACAGCTGGATTTCCACAGCTGAATTCTACAGTCGAAGTAATTCTTTCTTTACAACAAAATGGTGCTGACATTATAGAGGTAGGCATGCCCTACAGTGATCCAATTGCTGATGGTCCGGTGATACAGGAAAGTAATACGAGGGCATTAGAAAATGGCATCAATATAGGGCTGACTTTACAACAGTTAAAAGAAAGAAAGGATGAAGTAAAAGTCCCTTTGATTTTGATGGGCTACCTGAATCCTGTATTGCAGTTTGGTTTTGAGAACTTCTGCAGAGAAGCAGCAGAGGCTGGTGTTTCCGGACTTATTATACCTGATATACCCGTGGATGCTTTTGATAAAGAATATAAAAAAATCATTGACAAATATAATCTTGCTTTTATTTTTCTGATCACTCCTTCTACTCCTGTAGCCAGGATAAAAGCACTGGATAAAAGGAGCAAAGGTTTTTTATATGCTGTTTCATCACCGGGCATCACGGGTAAGCAGACAGCAATAGATTCACAGAAAACTTATTTTGAATCGTTGAAAAAATTAAAATTAAAAAACCCTTTACTAATAGGATTTGGCATCAGGGACAGGGAGACTTTTGAAAATGCCTGCAATTATGCAACAGGAGCGATCATTGGCTCTGCATATATACAGGCTTTAATGCAGAATACTAATGTACAAGAAACCACAGAGGCTTTTATGAAATCCATACGCACTGATTAATGCTTTTGTTAATAAAAATTTGAGTTGATGTCTTATATTACAAAAAATATAAATTTGCATTAAATGCCAGCAAAACTGGCTTTAATTTAAACTACAATATGAAAAGATTATTACTGTTTGTTTTATTATTCCCAGTCTTTGCCATGGCTCAAACTAAAACTGCTGCTACAGGCAAACAGAAAACCACTACAAAGTCCGTTGCTAATGTCGGGGAATCAACAATGGATAAATTTGTGATCTCAGGTACGGTAACAGGTTATCCTGATGGAACTACTGTTTCTTTACTCAATGGAAACAACGGAGCACCTGAAAGTGTTTCAGAAATTCAGGCCGGGAAATTTTCTTTTTCTGGAGAGTCTGTTGTTCCATCTTTTAAGTTGATCTCTTTAAACAATGAAGCAACTTATATCACTTTATTCCTGGACAACAGCAAAGTAAATATCAAGGCTGAACAGGGTAAGCTGGAAGCAGCAGTGATCACCGGTTCTCCTTCTCATAAAGATTTCCAGGATTTTTTAAACAGTGTTGCTTCATTCCAGGGTGTATTTACCGGGGAAATGGAACCTACTGAAGATGTAATAGAATCAGGAACTGTAGTGATCAATAATTTCATCAACAGCCATCCTAAGTCACATATTACTCCACTTGCTGTTTATAGAAATTTCCAGTTATCAGGAGATGAAGCACAGCTGGAAAAGCAATACAATTCCCTTACTCCCCTCTTACAGAACACAGAAATAGGAGTATACATAGCAAAGCAGGTAGCAGATAATGGCCAGCATCCAATTGGTAAGCCGTTTGCAAATTTTTCGCAGGAAGATACTGCAGGTGTACCTGTGGAATTAGCTTCTTTCCGTGGAAAGTATGTATTGGTAGATTTTTGGGCCAGCTGGTGCCGCCCTTGCCGCATGGAAAATCCGAATGTGGTAAATGCTTTCAATCAGTATAAAAACAAGAATTTCACTGTGCTTGGTGTATCTCTTGACCAGGCAAAACCAGCCTGGATAGATGCGATAAAAATGGATAACCTTACCTGGACACAGGTGAGCGACCTGAAAGGCTGGGGCAACGAAGTAGCCGCTAAATATGGCGTGGGTAGCATCCCTCAAAATTTCCTGGTAGATCCGAATGGTATCCTTGTAGGAAAAAATTTGAGAGGTGCAGCTCTGGACAGGAAACTTGCAAAGCTGATCAAATAATTTCAGGATCAGTTTCTTAATATCGATAATTCATTAGCCAGGTTTTTCCTGGCTTTTTTTAAGAATTTATGTTCAATGTTTCGCATTGGAGTCATAACTTAATAGAAATAACCGTAACTTGAATTCACTTAAAATCAATAAAAATGCTTGTAGAAAGGACAGCAAAAGAAGTAATTATTCGCCTGCCGGCAACGGTTGACGCTGAAGACTTGCAAGAATTTTTGAATTACGCCCGTTATAAAGAGCTGACTGCGGGTTTTGAAGTGCCTCAATCAGAAGTTGATAAACTTGCAGACGAGATAAATTCGAAATGGTGGGCTAAAAACAAAAGTAAATTAGCAAAGTGAAAATCGTTGTTGATACCAACATTGTCTTTAGCGCAATATTAAATTCGAACAGCGCAATAGGAAAAGTTTTGTTGCGGTCACACGCAAATGTGCAATTTTATTCTTGTAATTATTTGCGAACGGAAATTAAGAAGCACAGGGTAAAATTGCTTAAATTAACCAAGCTTTCAGAAGCTGCTCTTATAGAACTTGAAGAAATAATCACGCAACAAATAACTTTCATTGATGAACGACTCATTCCAAAAAAAATACTGGAAAAAGCACAGAAGCGCCTTCAAAACATCGATGAAAATGATACAGTTTTCGTGGCCCTTACAGATTTACTAAATGGCATATTGTGGACAGGCGACAAGCAGCTTTACAGCGGCTTGAAAAGCAAAAGTTATAAAACCATTCTCTTAACTTCTGAATTGACTCTTATGCTTGACAACCGTGAAATAGAATGAATCGGCAAATTTGGATAGTTTACTTTCTATTCTTGCATTATTGCTGCTGACGAGCAAAAGATGGAAAATTTTTTCATTAATTGGCTTTGGTTTTTTCTGAATCTTATTTATTCATTTTTATTTTTATCACTGTTCGGGTCTTCCTTAGGATTAATGTTACAGATACATTAAAAGGTTGCCGAAACGAAATGCCTTCTACTCCGGGTTTTACCACGATCATTTTTGTTCAACCGCTTTGCGGTTTAGGAAAAACATCCAGTTGGTTACAACCAAATATTCTGGAGTATGAATTATTACT
>JBBQYS010000104.1:0-11034 GCA_038208485.1 Chitinophagales bacterium | reverse complement strand
AGGTCAATCTCCTTTTCGAGCGGCAGGCCAAACCAATCTTTCAACCGGTTATTGCCAATAAATTTATTTGTTAGCGGATTAAAATCCCAGGTGCCTAATTCTGTTGCTTCAATTGCAAAATTGAGCTGGTCATTTTTTTCTCCCAGTTTTTTTCTGGTTACTACCGAATTGGTAGTTTCTGTGCAGGTAACAAATACTCCGTTTATGTTTCCATTATCACCAAAAGCAGGACTGTAGCTGAACGTCCAGTACACATCTTCCATTTTCCCATTGCGGAAAATGGGAATGAGTTGGTCTTCGCTCCAGGTAGCTTCGCCACCAGCCAGCACCTGGTCAATCAGCGGTTTGATGGTAGGCCATATTTCCGGCCATACTTCTTCGCCCTTTTTTCCGAGGCTCCATGGATGCTTGCCATCATTGCCCAGGCTTGGCCGATAGGCATCGTTGTAAAAAGAAACATGTTGGGGTCCCCAAAAAAGGAACATGGGAAATTTTGAATTTAGCAAGATTCCTAAAGTTGTAAGTAAGCTTTGGGGCCAGTTAATGACAGGGCCAATGGGAGAAGTTTCCCAGTCGTATGCCCTTGTCAAAGCGCCCATTTCGCCACCGCCAGAAAGAAATTGCAAAGATTTAGTCATTAATTTTGTTTAGTAGACCCTTCAAAAAAAAGCTGTTTGTTACCTGCTTTTAAGACTTCCCTAAATCTAGGGTGCATTTTCAGTAACTTTTTCTATTACAAATGACGGGCCTAGAAATGTGGTAATGTGCAATGGTGACTCTACCCCGGTTTCGTGTTCCACAAAACGAAAATAGTGGTTCTTTTATCAAAAACCCTGACCAGAAGAGGAGAAGCCAGGGAAGTTTCCCGGAGTTTCTAAAAATTAAATATTTACAATATACTTTTTTTACTTTTTTGGAGTTTTATATAAAACACAGGACTCCATTATTTTGAAAAAGACACTGGGCATTTTTATACTGAGCATAGCCGTCGTTGCATGTACAAAACATAAAAGCGAAGTCATTAATATCCTCCCTGAACCGCAGGAAAGTTTTGCTACATATACCATCAAAGCCGGCGAGCGTTACTGTAATGACAATCCATTTGTTTCTACATCGCTAAACCAATTATCATTTAAAGTAAAGTTTGATAGCTCTGCCATTTATTCAACTATAGATCCGGGCAACCAGGATGATATCAACAAGCTGTATGGTTTTGCAGATAATAATGCTTTTCACCAGCAGTATAGTGCCAGGTTTGGCTGGAGATGGAGCAACAATGAACTGCGTTTATTCAGCTATGTGTATAATAATGGTATAAGAGATTCAAAAGAATTGGCATCTATTACTATAGGCAAAGAGCATATATGTGGTATAATCGTAAAGCCCCGCAGTTATATTTTCTCCGTCAATGGCAAAATAGATTCTTTACCAAGATTAGCCACTTCTCCTAAAGCTGAAGGGTATAAACTTTATCCTTATTTTGGTGGAGATGAAGTTGCTCCCCACCAAGTAACGATATACATAAAAGATTTATAGGATCTTCCTTTTTTCATTTCAACTTTTTTATTGTAGTAGCACTATAACTTTAAACAGCAGGAACAAAATTTGGCCCCTAAAGTAAGCTAATGGTTGACGTTACGTCCTGTAATAGCGGTGAAGCTACCAGGAATTAAGATTTCTCAAAGAAAATAGATATACCAGCTTAGAGTATAAAAGAGTTATTTGTCACACAAATCTTTTAGAAGAATCAGTGTAATGAGGCCGCGAAACTTTAAAGAATCTGCTCATACCCAATAGGTTTAAAAGAATAATTATTACTCATCTCTGCAGAGCAGGCCGTCATCCCAACGATAATATCCATTTCAGCTTCTATAATGATGTAATCACCAGCTTTACTTTTGGGTGGCAGTACTGCGATTTTTCCGGTGTCGGAGTTCACACTAACATGCATAAATACATTAAAGCAAATGGGTATTTGATCGACACCAATATCATAAGGCTTCAGGGCTTCAACCAGGTTTCCCTGGCAGCCACGATGTGGATTCTTATCCCCATAAATAATCCGGAATGTATCTGCACTGCAAGGGGTTAGTAAAAAATCATGGCGGCCAACAGTGTCTTCAACAATAGTAAACATGACATTGCTCCGATTGGAATAAAAAACATCCCCCGTGCTTAAAAAGATTTTGTCTGCATAATCTATTGTTCTTCCGCTTGACAAGTATTCTTTTGTATCGGCCGCATTAAAGCAGACAAAATCAGAAACCTGCTCTCCTTGTATATCTGTAATTTTTAGTTTTTGACCTTTCTTCAGCTCAAATGCTGTTCCGCTCCTTGGATGTATTATTTTCATTTTTGTGATTTATATGTAAAGGGCATTGCCAGCTTTTATCATATTGCTTTCCGGAGTATTGGTAGGCTTCAGAAGAAGTGCCATAGTCATCTAACATAGGATTAACAGACCCGTTAATCTTCAGGTCTTTTTTCCTGATGGTCTCCTTCATCCTGTCAAACTTGTTCATACTACGCAGGCGCTCAAACTGATCGTGGGGATTAAACACCAGGGTTGGATAAGGAAATCTCCGGGCCGGGCGGGAGTTATGCGTATGCAGACCTATAATAAAAAAAGCTTCTTCTTTTATGCTGAAGCTGAAATTATCACTGTCAGGAGCTTTCGTTACCCTGGGATCATAGGGATATAACTTAGCATCCAGGTCGCTAAGGCTCTGCAACCTTTTCCATAAGGCTGCTTCAAACATATCTTCGGAGAAAATATCATTAGAAGTAAAAATGATCACTGCGGATTGATACAGGCTATCGTGTTTTTTATACCCATCCACAAAGGAATATAGAAAGTCTAAAATACGTTTGTCATCAGCCGGGCAATGCATGCTCTGTACTTCTAAAATGTACAATTGATTTTTTGCCAAAGCTGCTTTGGAAGCAATACAGGGAAAATGATCTGAGGCAATAAATTCTTTGAATTGTTGGGCAATTTGGCCAGCCATGATATTCGTTTATATTCTATAAAGTATTTACAGTAAATATGCCAAACCTGATCATTCGTGTTTATAATACAAAGACTAAATTTTTGTGTATAATAAATGCTGATTAAATCTGCTGATTACTTAAACATATAGGAATTTTTGGTTGACGATCAGTATTTACATAAGATAGGAAATATGATCATTATACTTAGCGACCATCTAAATACATAGAAAAAAAATACAGGTTCTTTATTGCCAGATGAATTAGTCTAATCGCTCAGGTTTTCTAAATCTTTCCGGGCTGGTCCGGTTAGCATCGCTCCATCTGCGTTATACCTCGCTCCATGACAAGGACAATCCCAGGACTTTTCGGTTGAATTCCAAGCCACTGTGCAATGTATGTGGGTACAGGCAGGATTTACCATATGAATATTATGTTGTTCGTCTTTATAAATTCCCATTGTTTTCCCATCATATTTTACCAGTTTACCTTCATCAGCCGCCAGGGATGCTAACACATCAATTTTTTCTTTTGCAACTTTTATTCCCAGCAGATTACCTACCGTATCTGCAGCATTTTTCATAATTTCAGAAAAACCAGCTAAAGGCCTAATGCGAAGCGGATCAAAAAGTTTTTGAAATTTATTTTCTCTCTCACAAATGAGGTCACAAATAATTTGCCCGGCAAGCGTGCCAAACATCATCCCATTTCCATTATACCCCGTTGCGACAAATATATTTTTATTAGCTGCTGTCTTTTTTCCTATATAGGGCAATCCATCTGCGGGTACATAATATTGCGAAGACCATTTATATGCCACCTGTTCTATATCAAAAAATTGCGTTACATAACTTTCAAGTTTTCTAAAACACTGCTCCGTGTTTATTGCATCACCGGTTTTATGATCTTCTCCTCCAGCTATCAAATATTGCTGGCCGTTTAACTCCTGGCTTCTATAATAATGATAAGGCTCGCAAAGATCGTAACCCAATGCCTCCGGGTAGTTGCCATCTTTTAAACGTACGGCGATAGCATAACTTCTATATGCCTGGTTTTCAAAATGAAGTTGATTTACGCCTGGGGGAATGTGGGTGGCATAAACGAGGTTATAGCAGTTGATTTTTCCTCTTGAAGTTTCTACCTCCAATACTTCATTTCCATCAACACCGGTCACTCTGCAGTTTTCAAGGATCTCTCCGCCCAGATGTTTAAATGCTTCTAATAATCCATAAATGTAAAAGGCTGGATTAAACTGAGCATTATTTTGAATTTGTACTATTTTCAAATAAGGTATTGGGAATGGGCTATCATTTATGTATTGCATAGGAACCCCAACTTTATTACTGGCAGCAGTAATGTCTTCCAGCATTTCTGATTGCTCTTTATCTACCGAGAATAAATACGCAGTGCGGTCTTTAAATGCACAGTCAATTTGGTTTGTCTCCGCGTTTTGTTTAATTATTTCGATGCTTTCCTTCCCTCCCGCTGCTAAAAGTTTTGCTTCATCTAATCCAAAGTTTTTTATCACTTCATCATAGCTTGTATCAAAAAAATTATTGAGGTGTGCTGTAGTTCCACCGGTAGTTCCGAAACCAGGATTTTGAGCCTCTATGATTAAAACTTTTTTACCAGTTTTTGCCAGGTTATAAGCGGTAGTTATTCCTGTTATTCCTGCACCTACTATAATTGCATCATAAATTTTATCAGTCTCGCCATGGGCAAGGTTTTCCTTTTGTTGCTTCAGTTGCGTGTCTTGCCAAATGCTTTTATTAAAACCGTCCCGTTGCATAAATATGAAGTTTAATTTTATAAATGGATTTGTTACCTTTTACCCAACATGAGCGAAAGAGATTTTTGTGAAAGCAGGCTTTTTGTATGCAGGTTTTTTTTTCAGCATAGCCCTACTTATAAGGATAAAAATCTATGCCATAATAAATTTTAAACGAATATGTGGTTCAGTATTTAATTTCCCTCCTAAAATAATTGACTAATTCAACTTAATCTTTATAGAGAATCCCGATTTAGGTATTGGAACAATTATTTAGCTAAAAGAAAATCATACGTGCATGGCTATTAATTTCTACAAAGTGAGTTTTCATTTCTTACAAACATGAACAAACTTTTCCTCACTAATCTGTCTGCTTCTTCTGGAAATTAATGGGATAATATTGTTTATAGTCTGCTGCTACTTTTTCCAGTACGCCTGTGGCAAGTATAATAAGGCATATATGTGGATCGCTATATCGTTTGGGATTATATTGGTGCCGATTTTTTAAACAAAAATTATTTTCATTATTCCAATTAAACGCTCACAATTTAGCTTTGATATTGTATGGCAATTTTTTTCGTCAATTCTACTGTATGAATAGCATCATCAGCGCATATGACCACGTAGCTTCCTTTCGGCACATTCGCCACTGCATATTCGATCGCTGTTGCTGTATCCGGGATTACCAGATACTCTTGCTGCGGCTTTATCTCATGTATCCCCCGCTCTAATAATGCAACTATAGATTCTTTGGATCTTCCCCTGGTATCACGATCAAACCTTATTATGATATCATCATACATGGTCGCAGCTATTCGCCCAAATTCAATAATATCATCGTCACGTCTGTCCCCGGTTCCGGTAATTATGCCAAGTTTTTTTTCAGGAATGTTTTGAAGATAACCAGCGAGTGCTTTTAGCCCATGTGGGTTATGGGCGTAGTCCACGATAACATTCACACCATTAATGTCAAACTCATTAATCCTACCGGGCGTCTGCTCAGCGGAGGGAGTAAAAGCTTTTAATGCTATCCCAATTTGCGCTGCTTCAATTCCCGAAAAGTATGCAGCAAGAACTACAGGCAATACGTTGTCAATCATAAAGCCTGCCTTTCCATTGCGGGTTATTGGTACTTCCGCCGCATTAACTATAAAAATTTTTGTTTCGCCATTTCTTATGTAGATATCCAGCCCAGCATCTGCATACACAGCAAAGCCACTATTGTTTATGTGTTGTTGCAGAAGATCATTTTTTTCATCTGAGCAAAACAAACCAACCTTACAATGTACTTTGTCCTTCATCGCATAGGTGTGTTCATCTGCAGCATTCAAAATGGCCCAACCGTCTTTCTTCACAGCGCCGGGTACCACTGCTTTTACATTTGCAAGATCTTCAACCGTATAAATATCTTTTAGCCCTAAATGATCTGCAGCCACATTAGTAACAATGGCAATATCACATTGGTCAAACCCTAATCCTGATCTTATTATTCCTCCACGGGCACATTCAAGTACTGCAAAGTTTACTGTAGGATCCTGGAGAATGGTTCGGGCACTTTGTGGGCCTGAGCAATCTCCGCGTACTATTTGCTCGCCACCAACATAGATGCCATCTGTTGTAGTAAATCCTACCGTATTGCCCGCAAAAGAGGCAACAAACGCCATTAATCGGGTTACTGTTGTTTTACCATTAGTACCGGTAATAGCTACTATCGGAATACGCCCCTCCTCTCCTATTTTAAACATTAATTCCACTAAGGGCTCACCAACATTTCTTGGTAGGCCTTTATCAGGGTATTGATGCATCCGTAATCCTGGAGCCGCATTTACTTCAATGATAGAAGCCGCATTTTCTGAGAGCGGTTGAGAAATATCAGGCGAAATAATATCGATGCCGCAGATGTCCAGACCAATAATCCTGGAAACTTTTTCAGCCAGCAATCTGTTCACCGGGTGCACCAGGTCGGTGACATCCTCAGCCGTGCCGCCTGTACTTAAATTAGCTGTCAACTTTAAAAAAACCTGCTGTCCTTTTTCTGGAATGGAGGCGGGTGAGCGTCCTTGCTTTTGCAGGCAAAGTTCTGTCGCTACATCGATTTTTATCTTAGTCAAAATATTTTCGTGGCCATTCCCCCGCCGCGGATCGCTGTTTTCATTTTCTACCAGGTCGGAAATAGTTAACTGTCCATCTCCGGTTACAAAAGCCGGCAGTCGCAACGAGGCTGCTATAAATTTGTTTCCTATGACCAATAGCCTGTAGTCATGTCCTTTAATTTCTTTCTCAATAATTACTGATTTTGATATTTCTTTTGCATACCGAAATCCTGCCAACAAACTTTCATAATTATCTATACCAGTTGTCACGTTTCGGCCCTGGTTACCACTGAGCGGCTTAGCCACCAGGGGATATCCTAATTGTTCACTCATTGCCAGAAGCTCATTTTCGTTCCTGGCTAACTTCCCCTTAGGTACTGGCAGGTAGGCACTTTGCAGAAATTTTTTAGTTGCTTCTTTATTTCCAGCGATATTCACACTGATACAGGTGGTATGATGCGACAATGCAGCACTAAGCCTTTTTTGATTGATGCCATAGCCCAGAATTGTATAGCCGGCAGGCCCAGGATTCACTGGTATGTTACGCTTTCTTGCAGCATCAATGATGAGCGAGGTAGTAGGTCCCTCACTATATTCACGGGCAATTGACCGGACATTTTCCATGGCCTCGGACAAAGGTATAGGGTTTTCGTCCGCCAGGATTGATTCTACAATGCCTGATGCAAATTGTACAGCTATCTTACCAGCTTCCTCTATGTTGTATGCAATTAAACCATAAAAAATACCTGGTGAGGGAAAGGCCAGTTCGTGGTACATGCCTTCTCCCTGCAATAGAGCAGCCAGTTGCACCGTATAACTGAAAGCACACAATTTAAAGTCTTCATGTAGCTGTTCCAGGTGGTAGTTTTCACGGAAGTATTCAACTATGAATTTTTGCCTTTGATCGTTTAATCCTGCAATTGCAGCAGGATCGAATTTGATCGCAATAAGTTTATTATAATTTTGAGACCACATATTAGGTCCACGCATAATTCTAAGGTCAGTATATAACATCTGCATCCGTTTTTTAAATAAAAAGATATTTACGGGTCTCAGAAACTATCAAAGAATAATCCCGTAAAAATGTATTTTTTTGATAAATCTCTTATTCAATTATCGTAATTTAAAAATAAATAATTCGTGGCAGGTTTTTATGTTTGATAAAGAAGTTTCTGACTTGGATCAATTGTATAAGTTTGTAGAAATTTCTCTTTATATAGTAGTTAGTGGAGCCACTAAACAAAGTCATTTATTAATTTCATTTAATGAGTAGAGCAGCTTAGAAGGAAAGTCTTACGTTTATTTTTGAACTTTCATAGCAAGTGTAAGGAGAAGGAAGGTTTCTTTAGTGCCACAACACATTTTTGAAATACCAAACCTATTCTTTTACGTATTTACAAGGTTTTTTTTATGATACAAATCCAAATCACCAAGCTTTAAAACTTTCCTTCTATTTTAGCATCTGCGGATAGGTCGTGCATACGGTTAAACGATAAGTTACAGAATAAAATATTTGCTGCTTTTTAACCCTCAAAAATAAAAATATCACATTGATGGTTTTTAAAGACATTTATTGATAAAACGGGAAAACTAATACAGCCATAGCGTTTTTTGGAAAACCTGAGTCAGAGCGAGGATTAAAATTCTTTTTCAAAAGAAATAAAAAACGAATTATATATCTATCTTTCCGTTACCAAATTTAATTTTAAAACTTTTCATTTTTTACCAAAACAATTAATAACCTTATTTATGAGAAAATTCCTTTTAACTGCCTGTTTGCTATGTGGCTTCCTAAGCTTCTCTCCTGTTTTTGCAGGGAATGCATTGACAACCGTTTCCGGTATCGAAAAAAATTTAACACCTCCATCAGATGTGCCTCTGTCATTAACGACAATGAAAGTAAAGCAGGTTGAAAATTTACTGGGGAGAAAACTGAGCTTTAAGGAAAAGCTGGCGCTGAAAGTATATAAGTGGAAAGAGAAATCTCACATTAAAGCCGAAGATGGAGTTAAAAGCAAAAAAGGAAAAACTGCCATGATTTTGGGGATTATTGCTGTGTCAGTACTCTTTATACCATATGTGGGTATAGCTACTATTCCACTTGCCATACTCGCTATTATATTCGGTAACCAGGCAAAAAAAGCAGATCCCAATGATGGACAAGCAAAAGCAGGCGTTATTTTAGGTTGGGTTGCTTTAGGTTTAGTTGTGCTTGCTATAATCATTGCACTGGCATTTCTATCCTTATATTCCTGGTAAAATTTGGGTTGTTTTAATTAATCTTCTGCCCCGGTTCGTCATAGACAGATTGGAAATAGTTGTTTCTTATCAAGGGAACAAGGAGAGGCGTATACGCTCAGAGATATAAAAGAGTCATTTCATTCAAAAAATCTAAACTTGGTTGGCTTTTTGCATAAGCTAACCAAACATAGATTGCAATTCATTTTTTAACCATCAAAATCCTTTACGAATGAAAAATTCAAAACACTTTATTGGCCTGTTGGCATTTGTCTGCACGCTTTCAATTGCAGCCTGTAGCGAGCAAAAAACAACAACTGAAGAGCAGGTAGAAATTACAACCATGGACTCCACCACCACAAAGGCAAAAGAAATTTCAGACAAACTGGAGGCTCAAACCAGGGAGGTAGAAGCTTCCATAGAAAAACTCGATAATGAATTCTCCACCGGCAATTAAGTCAAACACTCAAATGCAGCCAGAATATGTTTGTACAAAAGCAAACGCTTAAAAAAACAATATAAAACTTTCAAGTATGAAAAAAATAATCTCAATTGCAGGTATATCAATAATGGTTTGCCTTGCATTAATGCTCACCGCATCTGCCCAACAGGAAAAAGGTAAAGGCAAGGAAAAACAGCAAAGCAATGGTAAAGCCGTACAACATAAAGCCAACCAGGGTAATAAGGACCAAAAACAAAATAACAAAGGCGATAATGACAACGCTGAAAAAAACAAAGGAGACAACAATGGTAACGCTGGTAATAATAACCGCAACGAAAATGGCCAGGGCAAAGGGAATGACAAAGAAAACAAAGGGAAAATAAAAGGGAACGATAATGATAATAATAACGGGAATGGAAAAGGGAAAAACAAAGGGGCTGACTATTATAATAATATGACAGGATACCATTGGGACAGAGAAAATTTCTACGACCGCAAAAAATACAGGAAACAGGATAAAGTAACGATCTGCCACAAAATTTCCAAAGGCAATGGTGAAGCTGTGGAAATAAATGTTTCTGAAAATGCAGTAAAGGCACACCTGAATCATGGTGATGTATTGGGCCAATGCCCGGCCTACGACAGGAGATTTAGTGATGTTTTTTACCGCAACAGGCAAGACTATTACAATACGCTTCAGGGCACGCAGGAGCAGGTTTATTACAGCCAGTCTATCTTAGATTATGCAGTGGCAAGGTTGGCTTATGGCAGAGGAGAATTGGCAACATTGCAAAATAATAATGCACCGGTTTCAGTTGTACAAAGCAGGCAACAATCTGTAAACCAACTACAACAAAATGTAAGTTTGCTGGAAACACTAATTAATGTAGCTACAACAGTTGTTGTAAATAAATTAATGTAAAACAGTTTTCAAAAAATCCGGATTAGAAATATTTAGGGCGCAATGGCAATAGCTATTGCGCTTTTTTATTTTCATAAATAAGCATAAAAAATAGATAGTTACAATCCTATAGAATAATATCAACTTTTCATCCTGGTTGGCTACCCTACCGACTCAATTTTTCAAATTATTTCGTTTCTTGCAGACAGCATCCGAAAACCAGGGATATGCTTATTGAACTCAATTGAGCGTTGTATATCCTGGCGCTTTAGTTTTATCGCAATTGATCCTAACCCAGACAGCGGCACAAAAGATTTGCAGAGAGAGAGCTGGATGGAATGAGATTGTACAAGGGAAAGAAGCATGCCGGTAAGATCAGCAAGTAATAAGGACTTAAGCCACTGAAAATTTAAAATTCAGCAATTAGTCCTGACCCTCCTTTGTTTTCTGTTTGCCGCTATCACTTGGTATCGAAAAGTAAAAACTTGAGCCCTTACCTTCTTCGCTCTTCACCCATACTTTTCCGTTATGCGCCTCCACAATCCGTTTACAGAAAAACAATCCCATTCCAAGGCCTTCAATATCTTTTGTTTTCTCCGTTCTA
>JBBQYS010000103.1:0-11591 GCA_038208485.1 Chitinophagales bacterium | reverse complement strand
ACTATTCATATTGGTAATAAAGAACTGTTTACAGAGAAAAGCGATCAAGTGCCTGATGATATAAAAAATAAAGTAGCAGCATTAGAAGGCCAGGGAAATACAACAATGATCGTTCAGCAAAATGATACATACATTGGTATTATTACACTCATGGACGTTGCAAGAAAAGATGCAAAGGAAACATTAACTCAACTGAGAAAATTAGGCATACGTAAAATGATTATGCTCACCGGCGACAATCAGAAAGTAGCGGAAGCAATCGCAAAAGAATTAGGCATTACCGAGGCAATGGGCAACCTGCTTCCCGAACAAAAAATTGAAGCTATTGAGCAATTGAAAGCATCGGAAAAGAAAGTTGCCATGGTGGGCGATGGAGTAAACGATGCACCGGCAATGGCTAAAAGTACAGTAGGTATTGCAATGGGAGCAGCCGGCAGTGACGTTGCTTTAGAAACAGCAGATATAGCATTGATGGCAGACAAACTTAGCAACCTCCCATTCGCCATTGGGTTAAGCAAAAAAGCAAGCCGCATCATCAAACAAAATTTAATCATTAGTTTAGGCATGGTCGCCATCCTGATACCATTAACGATATCCGGTTATGCAAGCATTGGTCCGGCAGTTGTTGGACACGAAGGTTCTACCCTGGTGGTTGTGTTTAATGCATTGAGATTATTAGCCTACAAGAAATAAGTGTGAGAATAAACTTTGGTAAAGCTAGCTTGTACCATACCACTCTTTTATTCTTTCTAAGCAAGGTTTATCCTGCGGGTTAAAATGGTGCCGATTTGATGAGTTTAAGTACTGCTATTGTAGCTATAAATACACAGCTGCTGAGAAAGCAGATCCATAAAAAAAACTGAAGAAGGCATATGAAGAAAATAATATTTACCCTGGTTCTTTTGATTTCAGTATTTGGCTTGTATGTCCAGGAAAAGAAACCTGCTACCGAAATATGTCATATCCCAAACTTGGTTAAAGACACCTCTAAAAAAAATATTAAATTAAGTGCTATGGGTATTATCAATGGCGACTCTGTGAAAAATTTTGATCATCATGGCATTGTATAACAACTCGTTTTTCGTCCATTACAAGCTTAAAAATGATTGTTTTGAGATCCGGTATTGCCAGGATGAACACTAACTTTTTATTTATCATGTTTAACCAAAATGGATTTAAAGGATTTGTAAGGCTCAGACTTTGTGCGGCCATGTATTTATCAGGGATGTTTGATAATCATTCGAAAATCTATCTTGTTTTTTTTAATTACTGCTCCTCCTCTGTTCTCCAGATTGTATAAAAGTATTACAACCACCCCGGATACGTATAGCGCAAAATGTGGCTAAGGGATTCTCCTGTTCATCTGCAGCAGGGAGATTAACGAACGATAGTTTTCAGGAAAAAAAAGCGAAAAGCCTTATGAAAATTAAAATAGCCCTGGTATTAAACCAAGGCTTCAAGCTCCCCCTCCCCGACTTGAACGGGGGAGCCTCTGATTAATCCCGATTAGTTATCGGGACTCTAACCAACTGAGATAAAGTGGAAGGTAAATTTCCTGGTTTTATAATACGCTCTATAAATGACCTGCTTTTCTGCTTTTTGATATATGCTTCAATTTTTCGGGCATCTCCCCTTTGTACAGAGCGTTCAAATATTGCTTTTAATTCCCAGGGACGATGTTTGGATGTATAGGTATTTAAAGGCTTGTTGTTGTGTTCTTCCAGACGGCGCCATGGGTTATCTGTGTATCCGACATAGAATTTGTCTGAGGAAGAAGAATACAATATATAGATGTAGTACATAAATGAGAAAAGCCCTGGTATTAAACCAAGGCTTCCGCTCCCCCTCCCCGACTTGAACGGGGGACCCTCTGATTAACAGTCAGATGCTCTAACCAACTGAGCTAAGGAGGAATATATACCGCTATTTACAAACGGGTTGCAAAAATAAGGGATTTTTCTTCTCTGCAAAAAATATTTATGATTTTTTCAGGAAGAAATTATGGCGGATTTTTAATCCATGCGGATGATCTTTTCGGTTATCGCTTTGGCCACGGCTTCGGTACCGCTGCTTACGTGTAGTTTATGGTAAATGTTCTGCAGGTGCTTTCTCACAGTATCTAATTTTATATCCAGCACATCAGCGATCATTTTATAAGAATTACCCCTTACCAGTTCGGTTAGAATATCCAGTTCCCGGTTGGTGAGCTGAAAGTCATTTTTCCTGACATCTTTATCTTTAAAATACTGAAAAACTTTCTGTGCCACAAAGGGACTCATAGGCACATCGCCTTTTTGTACAGATTGTATAGATTCTAATAATTTATTAGGAGAAGTGTTTTTCAACAGGTAACCATCTGCACCGGCACAGATGCAGTCAAATACCCGGCTGTCATCATCAAACATTGTATGCACCAGGATCTTGATATCCGGCAAAAGTTCTTTAATCTGACGGATCCCTTCTATCCCACCAATCCCCGGCATATCAATATCCATGATCACCAGTTGAGGCTCCAATTCACGGGTATCGTTTTTTACATTATCACAATCCGGATAGCTGCCCACTACTGTATTTTCCAGGCTGTCATTTATCAGCAACTCCAGTGACCGGCGAAGTCGGGTATTATCTTCGTAAATAATGATTTTACAGGGCATAGTATAAAAGTATTTTTTCGCTTCCGGAAAACCAATCACATCATAATGTAATACCCATTCTGAAAACAAGGCGGGTTCCCTGCCCCGGGACAGAATTTAAAACCAGGCTACCACCACAATGTCGGGCTCTTTGTTTCATATTGTGCAATCCATTTCCTGTGCTGAGGTCTTTTGGCTCAAAGCCTACACCATCATCTTCTATCAGAAGCTCCAATACTTCCTCACTTGTGGTAATACATATTCGGGCATTTTTTGCGGCAGAATATTTTGCCAGGTTATTCACTGCTTCTTTAAAGATAAGGTACAGCTCCCGCCGTTTTTCCATTTCCAGTACAATGCCGGATTCATCTTCGGGGAAAACGACCTGGTGCTTTATATCTTTTCCTTCAAGCATGCTGATGGCATAATGTCTCATACGAATAAAGAGGTTTTGTATATCATCATAGCGGGGATTTATATTCCAGACTATATCACTCAGGTCTTCACTAATTCGCTGTATATCTTCTCCTGCACGTGCCAGGTATTCTGAAGCTTTTTCCGGGTTTGAGGCATTTCGTTGGGCAAGCTCATTCAGTATGTTGATGCTGCTAAGGGTGGCACCTATGTCATCATGCAGGTTACTGGCTATTTCATTCCTGATGGTTTTTAGCCGGAATTCCTTTTCTTTATTTTCCAGGATTTCTTTGTGCAGCGATTCTTTTATTTGCAGATCTTCAGCAATCATCACCTTACTACGATAAGCAAAACTGCTGGTAAAAAGTATGACCTCCAATAATGTCCCCAGCTGGGTGTAGAACACCCAGTTATTAAAAGGAGCTGTGTCAGATGGATAGGAAAGAATTCTGTTTGACAAAAGAAAACCTATAATAGAACCGGTTAGAAAACAAAAACTACCCAACAAAAAAATTCGGACAATTGTAGTCTTCAGGTGGCTATAAATGATCAAAATGGCTGTGATACCTACCGGCATACATAACAATAAAACTATGTTACGCAATATTGCCTTCAACCCTGAACCGGGTGGCAATAAATTTAGCAGCAGACTAAGGCCAAAAAGGAGAAGATAAATGCGGACGCAATACTGATATCTCTTGTATCCTTTCGGCGCCCGGTGTAAACCTACAAACTTCATCGCAAATAAAGTATATGCCAGGTAAACAAGCGTGAGCATGGGCAAAGAAACTGCTGTGCCTAAATCATTATACCAATCAGGGAATTGCTGAAATATCTCCGGATGGCTGTGGTAGATGAGGCAGAAATAGCCAATATTTACATTAATGTAAATGACGTAGAAAAAATAAGCATAATCCTTAAAAACGAGGTACTGTATGGTGATGCTCAGGGCAATGAAATAAAGGATAAACACAACGATCAGGTGACTGTTGTACATTTCTATTTTAGCAGAGGAAAAGCGGAGCCCTTCTGTGGTAAAAAAAATATTTACTGCAAAGAAAAACAGGATGAGCAGGTAAGAAATGCTGCGTTTATAATTATCTGGTAAATAAGTAAAAGGCATACCCGGAAAAATTTTCAGAGATAAAAGCTGCCTTAATATACAGATTTATAACTTTAATGCAGATTATTAATTGCTGAAATCAATATCCCAACAAATATTCGACTTCCATTAAAGGACGGTGATATCATCTTTATCTTCCACCAAAATCTCCAATGAGCGGTTAAATATATTTACCTTTCCTTTTACACAAACGTTCATGTTGCGAAAGAGTTTTTCGGGCAAATCTTCGTATTTGTTGTAATTACGGGCAAAGATTACGGCTATCATTTCATACTCAGAATTTTCATCTGATATGATGATCTGTGTAGTTTTAGCAGTTACTTTTATGCTGGTTACCCTGCCACATACTACAACAGATTTACCCACTGATGTTGCCATCTCTTTCAGCTCAATGCCGTTCTTATATTTTTTTACCTGCTGTGCATAATCAAATGTTTCTACCTGTGAGGGAAACAAACGGTTGAGGATATTTGCCAGCCGCAATCCAGCTTTCAGCAATTGTTTTTCTACAATTACTTTATTTTTTCTCATGTAGTTATCATCCAATATAAACCCCGTAAAGTCGTATACTTCCGGGAGCAGAGACCTGCTGTCCAGCATCCATTCTTTAAATTTTATTTCGCTGAAAAGATTATTTTTCAATTCATCATAATGATCGATACAGTCACTATCGGAAATATTAGTCAGGCGGATAATGTCTTCATCCCAGAACCAATGCAAATTGTGTGTCTTTAGTGTTTCATACTGCACCATAACCTTATTTCCACCCAGATCATCTTCATAGCCGGTATGCAATGGCATAGAAAGATCTCCCACCAGGTGCATCAGCATCAGCATATCCATCCTTACCTGGCTCTCGCAAAGAATTTTTTTATGTTTCAGTTCATCATAGGTCAGCTGCAGGCGATTGATCAGGTTGCCATCATTACTTTCTTTGTAGTCTTCTCCTTTAGGAAAATCTACATAATGCCAGCTGCGCATAAAATCATAGTCGTGGTCACTTTTCACAATATCCATCCAGTTTGCGGCAGTGTCTATACTCATGCTACCCAAAAGACGCAATACATTTTGGCGGACATCCGGTTGCACATATTTAAGGGCAATCCTTCCCACGATGGCGTGGCCTTCGGGGCCCCAGGCATAGGAATGGTTAAAGCAAAAACAAAGTATAATTACTGAAGCGAATATTTTTTTGATCATGGAAGTTTACCTAATTATTAATTGAAATTTCAGTGGCTAGCTCATTAGCCGCAGGCAAAAAATTTGTGCCATTCCTTTGTTCCTTCGTGTCTCCCGCTTTACGACATCTGCGATTAGTAGCGAGAAAAAAAATTCGTACTAATTCGTGCCACTCGTCGACACCGTTTGCCGCAGGCAAATAAATCCTTCTTCTTCTGAGTCATCCGTGGCCAACATTTTTGTGCCCTTCCTTTGTGCCTTCGTGACTCCCGCTTTACGGAATCTGCAATTAGTGGCGCAAAAAATAATTAGTGAAAATTCGTGCCATTCGTGGACAACCCGTTTGCCGCAGGCAAATAAATCCTTCTTCTTCTGAGTCATCAGTGGCCAACACATTTTCCGCAGGAAAATACTTTTGTGTCATTCCTTCGTGTCTCCTGCTTTACGGAATCTTGCGATTCGTGGCAGAAAAAAAATTCGTACTAATCCGTGCCGTTAGTTGACAACCCGTTTGCCGCAGGCAAATAAATCCTTCTTCATGTGTGTCATCCGTGGCCAACACATTTTCCCCAGGAAAATACTTTTGTGCCATTCCTTCGTGTCTCCTGCTTTACTGAATCTGAAATTCGTAGCGAGAAAATAAATTCGTGCTAATTCGTGCCATTAGTGGACAACATTTTTGCCGCAGGCAAATAAATCCTTGTTCATTAGAGTCATCCGTGGCCAACACTTTTTCCGCAAGGAAAAACTTCGTGCCTCCCTTTGTGTGTTGTGTTTTAGTGGCTCAACTTTCATTTGCCGTAGGCATAAAAAATTATTTCGCAGCCTCCACATCCCCCCAGTTCTCTCCTCTTTTTATTCTCAATATCTGCGTTGGTGTTACCTTAAACTGTTTTACCAATTGCTTCATTGGCTTATCCTGTAGCAAAAGTTTTTTCAGCAACATTACTTTTGTGGTTGTAAGTTTCGTATTTGGATGCAATTCTTTTCTCCTTGTCTTACGGTCAAGCTTTTCTTTGATCACATGCGGACTCAGTTTCTGATGCGCATAATTTTCTTCCGGCGTCATCCATTTCAGGTTATCCAGTTTGTTATTAAGTTTATCAAAGTCCAGGTGGCCTACAATTGTCTGGTCTTCTTTTGGTTTTTTCAGAAAATAATCTGCCACCATACGGTGCACCAGGTAATGAAAGTGTATGGTCCTTTTCTTAAGGTCTTTTACAAACTTCTGGGTAAGGGCTTCCTTTTTTTGCTGCAGCTCGGCTTCTAATAATTTGATCTCGGCTTTTGGGCCTTTCTCTTTTTTCATCTCCCGCAAAGTCCTGCCCAGCCTGTCTACACTCCTCTTTTCTGTATCGAGCGCCTTCTGTTTATTTTCGGGTCTTGGAGAATAAAATTTTAAACGAATAATTTTATACCCGTTGATCATTGACCCTTTTAAAATATTGTCTTTGGAGATTTTATTATTGGTCTTGACCCTCCCAAAATTGGAAATTTCTATAGTCCCCGGATTCGTATATTCGAAATCGAAAAGAACTTCTTTCCAATTCTCTCCGGGATAATCTCTAACCATTGTTGCTAGATTTAATTGTAAAAAAATTAATCAGGCATTTTTCACATGCTACATTAGTAAAACTCAGGCGGTTGCTGGTTACTTTTTATTGCTACGCAAAAGTACTGTTTAAGATTCAAATGCTCCGTATAGATAAATCCACACTTCGTTTGTTTAAACCTTTTTAAAAAACTATTTTTGCCCGCCTGACAAAAGGCAATTTTATCTATGCCTCAAAATACAAACATACACACAGTACTAATTATTGGAAGCGGACCTATCATTATAGGACAAGCCTGCGAATTTGACTATAGCGGCACTCAAGCTGCACTTAGCCTGAGAGAAGAAGGTGTAAAAGTGATACTGATCAACAGCAATCCCGCCACCATAATGACCGACCCGATGATGGCTGACAAAGTGTACCTGCTCCCGCTTACAGTAGAAAGCATTGAACAAATCCTGGAAGAAAATGATATAGATGCCGTTCTGCCTACAATGGGCGGCCAGACAGCCTTAAATCTTTGTAAAGAAGTAGATGAACTGGGCATTTGGGAAAACCATCAGGTAGAGCTCATTGGTGTAGATATAAAAGCAATAGATAAAGCAGAAGACAGGGAGAAATTCCGTCAGTGGATGATAGAAATGGGTATTCCTGTGTGCGAAGCACATATTGCAAATTCATTTTTAGAAGGAAAAGAGTTTGCACAGGAGATCGGTTATCCGTTGGTACTCCGTCCTTCATTTACCCTTGGCGGAAACGGCGGAAGTATCGTTTTCGAAAAAGAAGAACTTGATGAAGCACTGAACCGTGCCCTTACAGCCAGCCCGATGCATGAAGTATTGGTAGAAAGAGCTGTACTTGGCTGGAAGGAATATGAACTGGAACTATTGCGTGATAATGCTGACAATGTAGTCATCATTTGCACAGTTGAGAATTTTGACCCGATGGGGGTGCATACCGGGGACAGTATTACAGTAGCTCCTGCTATGACGCTTAGTGATACAGGGTATCAGCTGATGCGGAACACAGCCATCCGTATGATGCGGGACCTGGGAAATTTTGCAGGCGGTTGTAATGTGCAGTTTGCCATGAATCCGCAGACAGAAGAAATAATAGTGGTGGAGATCAACCCAAGGGTAAGCCGTTCTTCTGCCCTGGCTAGTAAAGCCACTGGTTATCCCATTGCCAAAATAGCCGCAAAGCTTGCCATCGGATTTAATTTAGATGAATTAAAAAACCAGATCACACAAAGCACTTCAGCCTATTTTGAACCTGCACTGGATTATGTGATTGTAAAAATACCCCGATGGAATTTTGATAAATTCAAAGGAGCAAATGATACACTCGGTTTCCAAATGAAAAGTGTAGGAGAAGTAATGGCTATCGGAAGAAGTTTTGCAGAAGCGCTGCAAAAAGCCTGTCAAAGCCTGGAGAACGAAGCAGTTGGTTTGGGTTACTATGGCAAAAGCCTGATGCATGCCGATGAACTAATAGATTATATCAAGGTACCAAAATGGGACCGGGTATTTAGAATAAAAGATGCTATCATGGCGGGTGCCAGTATCAAACGCATCTGCGAAAGCACGGGGATAGACCGCTGGTTCATTTACCAGATACAAAAAATCTGTGATTGCGAAAAACAAATCTCAGAACATACACTTTCTACCCTGCCGGAAGAACTTTTACTGCAGGCAAAAATGCTGGGCTTTAGTGATGAGCAGATCAGCCGCATCATGAAAGAAGACAATGCAGAAGAAATATATGAACACAGGAAAGCCCTTGGTATAACCAGGGTGTATAAAATGGTGGATACCTGCAGCGCAGAGTTTGCTGCTAAGACTCCTTACTTCTACAGCACTTTCAGCCATAGTGCCGGAAGTGTAGGTGCAGAGAGATTGAATATTAATGAATCTGTTAGCTCCGATAAAGAAAAAATAATTGTGTTGGGCAGCGGCCCCAACCGTATAGGCCAGGGAATAGAATTTGATTATTGCTGCGTGCACGGTTTGCTTGCCATCAAAGAGTCAGGCTATGAAGCCATCATGGTGAATTGCAACCCTGAAACTGTGAGTACAGATTTTGATGTGGCAGACAAATTATATTTCGAACCTGTGTTCTGGGAGCATCTCTGGGAGATCATAGAACTGGAAAAACCAAAAGGCGTGATCGTGCAACTTGGCGGACAAACGGCGCTGAAACTCGCTGCCCGCCTGCATGAGAAAGGCATTAAGATCATTGGTACATCTTACGACAACATGGACATTGCCGAAGATCGAGGTCGCTTTAGTGATATGCTGAAAGAACTGGACATTCCGTATCCAAACTATGGCACGGCTTACAATACAGATGAAGCAATAGAAGTAGCTGCACAAGTGGGTTACCCCGTTCTCATCCGGCCAAGCTATGTACTTGGCGGGCAAAGGATGCGTATAGTGCTGAATGACGAAGAACTGGAAAAAGGTGTCCTCAGCCTCATCAAACATTTACCCGGAAATAAAATACTGATCGATCATTTTCTAGATCGCTGCCAGGAAGCAGAGATCGATGCCATTTTTGACGGAGACGATTTTCATGTGATGGGTGTGATGGAGCATATAGAACCGGCAGGTATTCATAGTGGTGACAGCAATGCTGTTTTGCCCCAGTTTAACCTGAGTCCGCTCATTGTACATACCATGGAAGAGTATGCAGAGAAAATAGCCAGGGCATTAAATATTTGTGGACTCATCAACATACAATTTGCCATTAAAGATGGGAATGTGTTTGTGATAGAAGCCAACCCAAGAGCCAGTCGTACAACACCTTTTATTGCAAAAGCTTACCAGATTCCTTACCTGAATATTGCCACCAAAGTAATGCTTGGTGCCGCCAAAATAAAAGACTTTACCTACGAGAAAAAGCTCACCGGTTTCGCCATTAAAGAGCCGGTATTCAGCTTCAATAAATTCCCCGGTGTAAATAAAGAATTAGGCCCGGAAATGAAAAGTACCGGTGAAGCCATCCGCTTCATCAAAGACCTGAAAGATCCTTATTTCAGGACCTTGTATAAGGAGAGGAGCATGCATTTGAGTAAGTAAAAGAAGAAGTTATTTTAATAGCTAAAGCACTGCCTTTAAGGGACAGTGCTTTTTTTGATCACCTATACAAACCATTTTAAGATTAAATAATTTATTTATCAAGAGAAGCTCAATTAGTACGGCGACCAGTAATTGTTACAGTAAAATTGCCGCCGTCCTGAAACGTTCCTGTTAGCTGATCACCTGACAGCGTACCTATTGCAGTACCGTTGGTGTCTAAAAGCCTGTTATTAGTGATCACTCCCTGAGAGGCATCAGTTGTACTTCCTGAGTTCTCTCTTGCTATGGCATAATACTTATTGAGTGTACGGGAAAGAATAAGGTTAAATGTGCCGTTTTTCGGTTTTGTGGTACTGAAAAATATCATCTCTTTTGTGCAAGTGCATTTGTTGAAATTAAAACAATGACAAAGAGAAAAATGAATTTTATAGTAAGTATTTTGATAATTGGATGTAGTGAAAATAATACTTTATTTTTCCCTAATTCAGATCAGGGATTTTTGATGTTTAAGTTCCTCCATTAATGCTGATACGGCATCGTCTATGCCTTTGTACCAGTCTTCATGTTTACTCCATGCCATACAGCCTCCGGGATATGGAGGACACTGGGTATCTTCCCAAACAAACTTGCACTCCGGGCAACGTCCACCGGTAGAAAAAGTATCCCAGGAACATCCGCAACTGCATTGCCAGTGAGCACCACCATCAGGCTGCCAGCTGCATTTTGGACAGGCTATTTTTATATTTTCCATTGTTGAGGTTTAGAAGCAATAATTTGTTTACAAAGAAACAAAGTTTTGAAAAAACAATTAATGCCTATAAAATTATGGATTATCGCTCTTGAATCAGAGGTAAAAAAACTAAACCTATAACATAGAAATGTAAATGGCAAACACTTTAAAAACTTTATTTAAAATAAAAGGTTACCATTGATTGTAAAATTCACAACTTTACTGAAAAGATTGCTACGTGAGTATCCTCAACAACATTGAAGAATTTTTTAATCCGCCAGTAATCACCTATCAATATAATTGTTCAGAAAGGGAAGCATTAGATAGGATCACAATGGTCTTCAAAAAGAAAGCAACAATTTTTAATTCAGTTAGTATTTCCGGAACTTTCTATGACAGTAACAATTTTGAAATAAGGGTTCCATTTACAAGATATTCCTTTACCTCAGATCCACCTGCACTAAAATGCCTGCTGGAATCTATATCAGAAAATATAATTTACATTCATACACAGGCCTATCCGAAGTTTTATTTCAAGGTCTTATTTTGGTTAGTGATCATTATTTGCATAATAGGAATCTTCACTTCTTTAAGTATGGGACTATGGGGAAAGCTAGTTGGTTTTCTTATTGCTTTATTGGCAGCTCCAAATTTTGTAATCTTTATGTCTAATGTTGGTATAGCTGCAGTTAGAGAGAGATACATAATTTATATTCATAAAGAATTAAAAAAACCTGGGTAACTCTCTCATTACTTCTTACTCATTTCTCCTTATCATTGCCCCATATGCAGCATCGATATTTTGCCATCAACAAGCCACGGGACATGGTCTCACAGTTCGTAAGCACCCATGAGAAAAGACTGCTGGGTGACCTCGATTTT